>CAYTVQ010000105.1:0-8972 GCA_964441615.1 uncultured Caulobacterales bacterium
ACGATGCTGCCGAAGGAGCGGCAGACGCTGTTCTTCTCGGCGACCATGCCGAAAGCGATCGACGAGCTCGCCGCCCGGTTCCTCAAGGATCCGGCGCGCGTCGCCGTGGCGCCGGCCGCAACGACCGCCGAGCGCGTCGATCAGCGCGTGATGTTCGTGCGCCAGAATGAGAAGCAGGAGGCTCTCACCCGGGTGCTGGCCGATCCTGCTGTTACGCGCGCTCTGGTCTTCACCAGGACCAAGCACGGCGCTGATCGCGTGGTGAAGCGCCTGTCCGCCGCCGGCATCGATGCGGCCGCCATTCATGGCAACAAAAGCCAGTCGCAGCGGGAACGCGCGCTCGCCTCGTTCAAGGAGGGTCGGCGAAACGTCCTCGTCGCCACCGACATCGCCGCGCGCGGCATCGACATCGACGACATCAGCCATGTGGTGAACTTCGAGATTCCCAACGTGCCCGAACAATATGTGCATCGCATCGGCCGCACGGCGCGCGCCGGGCGCGCCGGGTTCGCGCTGTCTCTGGTTGATGACGCGGAGCGCGGCTATCTGCGCGACATCGAAAGACTGACGCGCGTCAGGATCGCCGTCGCAGGGTCTGGCCCGGAGGCGCAGACGGCTGCCGCGCAGCAGCCGACGGCTCTTGCGAGTCGTGCACTCCGGCCGCACGTGCGCGACAGCGAGCCGCGCCGCCAGCGTCGCCGGCGCAGACAGCGGGCCCGCGCCGCCTGAGTTGGGGAAACTTCGCCCTGGCGCGGCTTTCCCCCCTTGCTCGTTCGGAAGCGGTGCGGCTAGGCAGGTCGCCCAAGCAAGGGGAACCGACATGTCCGAATCCGAAGTGAAATACGGCCTCGCCGGGGTCGTCGCCGACGACACCGCCGTTTCCAAGGTGATGCCCGAGACCAACTCGCTCACCTATCGCGGCTATGCTGTCCAGGATCTCGCGACCAAATGCCGGTTCGAGGAAGTCGCCTATCTCATCTGGAACAGGGAGCTCCCGACCAGGGCGCAGCTCGACGCCTTCAACGCGATGGAAAAGCGCGAACGGGGCGTCCCCGCCGAGATGCTGAAGCTCATCGGCATGCTGAACGCCAAGGCCCACCCGATGGACACGCTCCGGACGGCGGTATCGTTCATGGGGCAGGCGGACAATACGGCCAACGACTCCTCGCCCAAGGGCCTCTACGACAAGTCCCTGCGCATGTTCGCGCAGATCCCGGAGATCGTCGCCGCCGATTTCCGCGTGCGTAACGGCAAGCCGCCGATCGCCCCCGACAGGTCGCTCGGATTCTCCGAGAACTTCTTCCACATGTGCTTCGGCAAGGTGCCGCAGCCCGAAGTCGTCAAGTGCTTCGACATTTCGATGACGCTCTACGCCGAGCATTCCTTCAACGCCTCGACCTTCACCGCGCGGACCATCGCGTCCTCGCTCTCGGACATCTACTCTGCCGTCACCGGCGCCATCGGATCGCTGAAAGGGCCGCTCCATGGCGGCGCCAATGAAGCGGTCATGCATCTCTTGAAGGAGGTGGGCAGCGCGAAGAACGCCGAAAGATGGATGCTGGACGCGCTAAAAGCCAAGAAGAACATCATGGGCTTCGGCCATCGCGTCTACAAGAAGGGCGACAGCCGGGTGCCGACCATGACTGCCGCCTTCAAGAAGATGGTCGAGGTCATCAATACGGACGAGGCGCGCGAATACTGGGAGATGAGCCGCATTCTCGACGCGACGATGGTTCGCGAGAAGAATATCTATCCGAACCTCGATTTCCCGACCGGCCCCGCCTATTACCTCATGGGCTTCGACATTCCGATCTTCACGCCGATTTTCGTCGTTTCCCGCATCACCGGCTGGACGGCGCATGTCGCGGAGCAGCTTTCGGCGAACAAGCTGGTGCGCCCCTTGTCGAACTATGTCGGCGTCGCGCAACGCGACGTTGTCCCGATCGAAAAGCGCGGCTGAGGGAGGCGGCTACTCGCCCGCGAGCTTTCTCTCATACGCCTTGACCAGCGTCATGTAGGGATTGACGCGGTCGATGAAGGGCGGATCGCCATTGGTCGGCGCATAGGATTCCTTCATGTCCAGGTGAAGGTGGATCGTCGTCGGCACGGGGTTGCCGCTCGAATCGAAAAAGACATTCGAGAATTTGCCGATGCGCTGGCCGGCGACGACCTCCTGTCCCTCGACGACCGCAAGGTCGTCCATCTGCAGGTGCAGGAACTGATACCAGGTGCCGTCATCGGCCATGAGGCGCACGCCATAGGTTCCGATGTCGTAAATCTCGCCGGCCTCGGGCGCGAGCGCCCAGTGAGTCTCCTTCACGCAGGTCGCGGGGCGGATATCGACGCCGGTATGGCCCCCTTGCGCGCAGAAATACTGGTTGCGGCCGCGCTTCTCGCAGAAATTGTCGCGCCACGGATAGGAATAATTCTCGGCGGCGCACTGGTTCGGTCCCTTGCCGTTGAGCGCCGCCTGGCTGCCGCCGCTCATATAGACCTGACTGTTGAGATAGACGGGTCCCTCGGCCGGGAAGGTGATCGCCGAATCATAGACCGTCGTGTCGACGAGGATGCTCGGAGGCGCGCTCCCGGGAATGAGTTCGCCCGCCGGATGATAGGCGAAGATCTGGCCGTTCTCATCGACCAGCACGTCGTCGAGCGGCGGGGGATCGTTATCCGCGGGGGGATCCTCCGTGTCATCGACCGGCGGCGGCGTGTCGTCGGGGCTATCCGGCGTTCCCGGCTTGTCGCAGCCGGCGAGCGCGAGGGCGAACGCCAGAACCGAGGCGGCGGGGAGATAGCGGATCATGGCTGCGCTCCTGCTTCCCGATTGAGAATGGCGAGACTGTCTGCGATTGAAACGACGAAGTCGTCGCCAGTGCAGTGCGGATCGCCTGCCGGGTCCTTGCAATAGACCGACACCTGATAGGCGACATTAAAACGCGAGAAGGAGAGATCAACGCCCTGCTCGTGATGGCTGATTTCATATGGCGCATTCATGGCCCGGAGCGTCGGCAGTGCGGCGGCGCGCGCCTGCTTGCGCATAGCCATTGTCGCTTCCGTGCCGCCGATCACGCGCATTCGGGTTCCGATGATTTCGACATAGTCGCCGTCGGGCATGTCGGCGAAGGCCGTGAAGGCGTTTTCGCGGGTTGCGATCTTCATGGCGCCCATCAGTTCCGGCATCATCGGGGCCAGAACCGGCACGCGGGTCCCGGCGACCTCCGCAGCGGAGACCTGCTTGAACTGCCGGGGCGACGCAGGCGGCAGGCCTTCGCGCGGCCGCATCTTCTCCTTTTCGCCTTCCGTCAACGGACGAGTGAGCTCCATGGTGCGGACCTGCCGCTGATAATCGGCGTCGGCCGCCGCCGCCCGCTGCATTTCCGCATCGACCGCCGCCCAGTCGACGTCGCCGGCGGATTTCTTCGGCGCCGAGGGCGCCGCGGCCGCGGCCGCCGGCGCCATCACCCGCGAACGTCTTGGATAAATAATGGGCGCGTCATCGACAGGCGTGGCTCTCTCCTCGGTCGTCCCCGCCTTCTGATCGGTCTGCGCCGTGGCGCCGACGAACAGGCCGAACGCGCCGGCGCCGGCCAACAGCCAAATCGCTCTTCCCAGCATGATGCTCTCCCCGGACGTGGAGCCGTTGCGCGCCGGCCCCGAATTCCGCCGGGAGATTCAACCGCATTTGGGCGTTTTTCAAGCCGTGAGCGGACGCAAATGCGGCCGTGGCGGCGGTCGCGCAACCGTGCGCAGGCCCGCAGCCCAGCCAATAGCAGCATCTGTCCGAAAGGAGGCTAAATCTGCTTCAGCAGGTAATCCGCGCTCGAAACCTCGAACGCGCCCGACGCCTCGACATTCAGCTTCTTGACGACGCCGTCTTCAAGCAAAGCCGAGAAGCGCTGCGAACGCTCGCCCATGCCGAAGCCCTTGGCGTCGAGGGAAAGTCCCATGGCGCGGGCGAGGTCGCCGTTCCCGTCCGCGAGCATCTCGATCTTGCCCAATGCGTTCTGGTCCTTGCCCCAGGCCTTCATGACGAAAGCATCGTTGACAGACATGCACACGATCTTGCTCACCCCCTTCTTCTTCAGGGCGTCGGCCTGTTCGACATAGCCAGGGAGATGTTTCGCAGAGCAGGTCGGCGTAAAGGCGCCCGGCACCGCAAAAAGCGCCACCTTGCCCTTGCCGAGCACATCGCCGCTTTCGGCCCTCTGCGGACCGTCCGCGGTCGCCAGAGTCACCGGAACGTTCGGAATTCTGTCGCCAACCTTTATCGTCATGATCTTCTCCCATTGCGCGAAATTCCAGGCTGCTCCAAGCGCCAAAAGCCTCGGCGGTCAAGTGCCGTCTGGCTCCGGCCAGTGCGTCTTGCCAGTTGGATGCCAAGCACATAGCTTTTAAGGCATGGCGACGGAAAAAAAGCCGATGACGCGGAAACGCACCGCCCCTGCGAGGGCCGCCCGGGACTTTCTTGCAGGCAACCTCCTGATCGCCATGCCCAATATGCGCGACCCGCGATTTGAGCATTCGGTGATCCTCTTGTGCGCCCATGACAAGGATCACGCCATGGGCGTCATAGTGAACAAACCGCTCGGCGACGTGGAACTCGGAGAACTCCTCGAACAGCTCGACATCGATCCACGCGAAGGCGTCGGCGGTGATCCGGTCTATTTCGGCGGACCAGTGCAGACCGAGCGCGGCGTCGTCCTGCATACGCTCGACTACCGGACAGAGGCGACCATGGAGATCTGCCCGGGAGTGGGCATCACGGCGTCCCGTGAGATCCTTGCTGACATTGGCGGCCGCACGCGCGGCCGGCTGCCTCCCGAGCGCTTCCTCGTCGCCGTCGGTCATGCAGGTTGGGCGGGCGGCCAGCTCGAATCGGAATTCGCCGTGAACGCCTGGGTGCATTCCAGGGCCGATCCGGCCCTGATCTTCGCGAATCAGCCTGCCGAAACCTGGGGGCGGGCGCTGAAAAGCCTTGGCGTCACCTGCGCCATGTTTTCGCCGGAATGGGCCTCCGCCCGGTCCGGGGACGCGCCGCTGAACTGAAGCCGCAGGCTGCGCCCTAGGCGGGCGCCGGCGTCAGCCGACGCTCATGGAAAAATTCGTAATCGGGCAGGGCGCGCGCGGCGAGAAGCTCGAGTTCAGGCGCGAGCCCGATCATCTGCGGCGCCGCTTTCCTGAAACCTGTCGAGGCGTTCACGGCGTCATACCAGTGCGGCGCCCATGGCCCGTCCGAAATGCGCGGACCGGCTGGCCAGGAGAGCATGCGCTCCGTATAGGGAATGTCGAGCGCAGAGCAGAGCGCGGCGAGCATTCCGGGCGGATCCGCCAGAATGTCGGCGGCGTCGATGGCAGGGCAGGGCGCGCCCAGCTCATCGCAAAAAGCGGCGATGCGCCGGCAGACACGGTAGCTGTCGACGATCGGCGCGATATCGTCAAATTTTCTTGCGAACGATGCGACCATCGCCCTCGGGTCCCGGATCAGGATGAAGCTGCGTTCTCCTGCCAGCCATGTCAGAGGTTCGTCGTCGGGATAGTGATAGGCGATGTGCTTGGCGAAGCGGATGCCTTTGCCGGCCGGAATCGGCGCTGCAAGAGCGGCGCGCGCTGAATCCCATGTGATCGGCAGGGCCGCCAGCGTCTCGGCGCGATAGGGATGATCGGCTCCGGATGCCTTCAGATAGCATCCATAGAAGGGCTCATCGAAGACCGCGCAGTCGCCGCGAGCCTCGAAGGCGCGCATCATCGTGGTTGAGATGTTTCGCGGTCCCGACCACATTGAGATTCGCGCCGTCACGGCATGTCGCTTTCGCACGGCCCGACATTCAGTCCGCTGAAGAGCAGCGCCTGCCAGGCCTCCTCCGGCGTTTCAGCATACTGGAAGAGCTGAAGGTCCTCCGGCGCGATCATGCCGTGCTCGACGAAGTGTTCGAAGTTGACGGCCTTGCTCCAGTAGCTCCGGTCGAACAGGAGTATGGGCACGCGCGGCATCTTGCCGGTCTGCGTGAGGGTCAAGATCTCGAACAGCTCGTCCATGGTCCCGAAGCCGCCGGGAAAGACCACGAGCGCATGGGCGCGCATCGCGAAATGCATCTTGCGCATGCCGAAATAGTGGAACTGGAAGGTGAGCTCCGGCGTCGAATAGGCGTTCGGCTCCTGCTCATGGGGGAGGCGGATGTTGAAGCCGATCGACGGAGCGCCGGCCTCGAAGGCGCCGCGATTGGCCGCCTCCATGACCCCTCCGCCGCCCCCGGTCGCAATCACGTTCTCGCGCTGGCCGTCGCGATCGACGTCGAGCGCGCCGCCATTCTTTGAGGCGATGAAGGCGAAGCGCCGCGCCGCCTCGTACCAGCGCGCATGGGCGCCGTCGCCGTTTTGATGCGAGCGCGCCGACCCGAAGACGACGATGGTCGAGGCGACTCCCCAGGCCCTGAGCGCACGCTCCGCTTTTTCATATTCCAGCATGAAGCGGACGCCGCGCAGGGCCTCGTCCAGCAGGAATTCCTGATCGAGGGCGGCGACGCGGTAGGCCGGGGAGGCGAGCTGAGCCGCATTGGGCTTTTCGATGTCAGACATGGGACAAGGTGAGCAGAGGTCGCAAGGGTTGTCGAGTGCGGGCCTAGCGGCCCCTGGCGGCTTCTTCAGCGACACGGACGCGATAAAGCGCCTGCAACCGCTCGACCATCGGTCCGCGTCCGTCCGAAATCTTCCTGCCGTCAATCTCTTTCACAGGGGTCACGCCCGCAAAGGTGCCGGTGATGAAGGCTTCCTCGGCGCCGTAGACGTCATGAAGGGAAAAATTGCGCTCATGGGCAGGAATGCCGTTGGAACGCGCCAGTTCAAGCACGAGGCCGCGCGTAATCCCGCCAAGGCAAAAGTCGCCGGACGAAGTCCATAAGGCGCCGTTCCGCACCATGAAAAAATGCGTCGAATTGCAGGTGGCGACGAAGCCGTGCGGGTCAAGCATCAACGCTTCGTCGGCGCCGGCATAGGCCGCCTGGATGCAGGCCATGATGCAGTTGAGTTTGGAGTGCGAGTTGAGCTTCTGGTCCTGCACGTCGGGATAGCCGCGCCGCACATGGACGGTGAACAGGCGCTTGCCGGCGGTCGCGGTCTCGGGAAGCGGCCGCTTGAACTCAGGAATGATGACGATGGTTGGCGGACTGATGGTGGCGCGCGGATCCTGGTAGGGCGTCGCCTTGACCCCGCGCGTCACCATCAGGCGGATATGGACGCCCGCATGGGCGTCGTTGGCGTCAAGGCAGTCGTAAAGCCGCTTCTTCAGCGCCGCCGGCGATACGTTCATCTTGAAGTCAAGCGTCTTGGCCCCCTCATAGAGGCGCTTCAGGTGCCGGTCGAGAAAGGCTATGACGCCTTTCCCGTCCGGACCCGGATGAACGCGCAGGCCCTCCCAGACGCCGTCGCCGAGGACGAAACCGGAATCGAATACCGAGACCTTCGCTTCGAGTCGCGGATACAGCTTTCCGTCGATATCGATCTGTATGCGCTCGTTGCGCGGGTCGGGGACGAATGCGTGTGTCGATTGAGTCATTGTGAGGCGCGTATGGGTTGCGCGGCCGTTATACGATAGAGGCGGCGCCGCGCCATAGCGACGGAAAATCTTCCGCGCAGGGAGGGTCGCGGGCCTTCCAAGGCGCCTCGAACATCCCTATAAGCCCACGGCTTTCGGGCGGGGAGAGGCCCTTTGCTGTTCAATTCGCTGACCTTCGTGGTCTTCTTCGCCATTGTCGTCGCGCTGCACAATGCGCCGCTGCCCTGGCGCGTGAAGAAGCTCAATCTGCTCATTGCGAGTCTGATCTTCTACGGCGCATGGAGCCCGCCTTTTGTCCTCCTGCTTCTGTTTTCCACGGTCGTGGACTGGTTTGCGGCGCGCTGGATTCACAGCGCGAAGACCGAGGGGGCCCGGCGTGGATTCCTCATGCTGTCGCTCGCCGGCAATCTCGGCATGCTCGGCTTCTTCAAATATGGCGAATTCCTGACCGCGAATTTTGCGGCCATGCTGAACGCCGCCGGCGTTTCCTATCAGCCAGCGGAATGGAATATCGTGCTCCCGGTAGGGATCTCATTCTACACCTTCCAGACGCTCGCTTACACGCTCGACATCTACCTGCGGCGCGCGGCGCCCGGTAAATCCTTTCTGGATTTCGCGCTGTTCGTAACCTTCTTTCCGCAGCTGGTCGCGGGGCCGATCGTGCGCCCCTCTCAGCTCGTGCCTCAATTCGCCGAGCCGAAGAAGGCGAGCCGCGATCAGTTCTTCTGGGGCCTTGCCCTGATCACGATCGGGCTCTTCGAGAAAGTCGTGCTGGCGGATTCCTTCCTCGCGCCGGCGGCGGATGCGGCTTTCGGCGCCGGCAAGGCGCTGTACCCTCTCGACGCATGGACCGGAGTTCTCGCGTTTTCAGGCCAGATTTTCTTCGATTTCTCGGGCTATTCGACCACGGCGATCGGAACCGCGCTGTGTCTTGGATTCGCGCTGCCGAACAATTTCAACTTCCCGTATGCGGCCATTGGCTTTTCCGATTTCTGGCGGCGCTGGCACATTTCGCTGTCAACCTGGCTGCGCGACTATCTCTACATCCCCCTCGGCGGCAACCAGAAGGGTCGCCTCAAGACCTATCGCAATCTCATGATCACCATGCTGCTCGGCGGGCTCTGGCACGGCGCAAGCTGGACCTTCGTCGTGTGGGGCGGCCTGCACGGCCTCTATCTCTCCGCAGAGCGTCTCCTGCGCGAGGCGATCCCGGAGCAGAAATGGTTCAAAGCGCTCTGGTTCAAGGTCGCGATGGCGCTCGTGACCTACTTCCTCGTGAACATCACCTGGGTGTTCTTCCGGGCAGAGACTTTTGGCGCCGCCGCGACAATGATCGGCTCCATGTTCGCCGTCGCGCCGAAGCCGGAGCGGGTGCTCTATTACAATGAAATCCTGCCGGCGCTTGTCGTCGTCGCCG
>CAYTVQ010000106.1:0-8932 GCA_964441615.1 uncultured Caulobacterales bacterium
CAATGCGCAAGGCGCGCTCGGACCATTCAGCGGCGAACTCACCGCGGCGCAGCGCGATTTCCTGATCGACAAGATTGCAAGACTCGATCAGATCGCCGCCGACCTCTATCAGCAGCTTGGCCTCAACGGCGTCGCGCAGGGGCAGGCGGAGGACGCGCGTGCGCGCAATGTGCAGCGCCGCGATCTCGCCGAAATCGTCGCTTCGGACATCGAGGACGCCGACCTCGCCGAAGTCGTCGCCCGCCTCAACCAGGACCGCCTCGCAGTCGAGGCCTCGGCGCGCGCCCTTTTCCAGGCCCGCGAACTGTCGCTGCTCAACTATATCTGAGAATCGTAGCCAAAATATTCCGTCCACGGATCAATAAACGGAAATGCGGGCGCGAGCTGCGCCGCATAGCGCCGCCATTTGCCGACTGACGAGGCGTAAAGCGGCTGGATGACCTGTCGGGCGCTCGGCGTGCGGATGTTGCGCTTCTTCGCCGTCTCGTGAAACTTCCGGAGATCGTCCGTCCACGGCAGGCCCAGGAAGCGCAGAAGCGCGCCGATCTCGGCGTCGAATTCGGCGACGACGCGCTCATAGCGAACCTCGTGCACGACGAGCGGCAGCTTCGCGCGCCAGAGCCGCCCGAGGCGCATCACCTGATCGTAATATGCGCCGGCGGTCTCAAGGTCCAGAAACTGATACATCGCGGCGTTCATGCCGAAGGTCTGCTGGAAGCAGCTCAGGACAACGTCGCGCGGGTCGCGCAATGCAAAGATGATCTTCGCCTTCGGAAAGAGTAGATGGATGAGGCCGAGCAGCGCGGTGTCGAGCGGCAGCTTGTCGATGACAAGGCTTGCGCCCTCCCGGACGTGCGCGCCCGCGCGCCGCCAGTATGCCGCGCGCAGACGTTCAATGTCGGCGCGCGTCAATCGCGCCCAACGCTCAAGACCGCCCGCCGCAAGGAGCAGTTCGAGCCAGGAGTCCTGGATGTTCTCCTTCTCCTCAAGCACCGCTACTGACGGAAATGTCGATAAAATCTGGTCGAGCATTGTGGTGCCCGAACGCGGAAAACCGACGAAGAATACGGGATCTGCGTCCGCAAATCTCTCGCCCTGCCGCCAGATCGACAACGGGGCCTCTCTCGCGAAAGCTTCGAGGCGCGCAAGCGTATCCGGCGTGCGCGGCCCCGACACGCCGGCATAGCTTTCGGCGAATTGCGCGCGCATGATCGCGTTCGCCGCGGCGCTGTCGGCGAAGGATTGCGCGTAACGCCCGAGCTTTTCGAGAGCCCTTGCACGCATGCCGAGGAGGATCACGCGATTGGCGGACGCAAGCGCAGGACCTTCAAGCGCCGCCGACGTCTGCGCCACGGCGCCCGCATGGTCGCCGGCGCGCGCGGCGAGATCGGCGAGCGTCATCAGCGCCAGCGCATTCTTTGCATCGACGGCGAGCGCGCGTTCCGCCGTTTCGCGCGCGCGCGCAAGGTCGTGCCGCGACTCGAGGTGACGGGCGTATCGTCCGAGCGTTTCCGAATGGCGAGGATTGAGCGCAAGCGCCCGCTCGAAGGCCGCGTCGGCGCCGTCATCGCCCATGGCTGCAAGCGTCGCAGCGAGGTTGTTGAGAGCGTCGGCGAATTTCGGCTGCAGGGAGACCGCCTTCTCGAGGGCCGCACGCGAAGCGGCGAGGTCGCCGCGCTCGCGATAGAGCACGCCGAGCGAATTGAGGATGGGCGGATGATCGGGCGCCGCTCGCGAGGCGCGCAGGAAGCAGTCGAGCGCCTCGGCGCTGCGGCCCTGACGCCATTTGACGAGACCGAGGATCTGCAACGCATTCGGATCGCGAGGCGCTCGCGCAAGAACGCTCTCAGCGGCGGCGGCCGCGCGCGGCAGGTCGCCGGCGCGCGCCGCGGCCATGGCCGCTTCGATGGACATCGGCTCGTTCGCCACCAATTCTCCCGGGCCTGGCGCGGCCTTGCGCGCGCCGTCATATCCGCTATCTAGGAAGGCGCGCGGGTATAGCACAATGGTAGTGCAGCAGCCTTCCAAGCTGAATACGCGGGTTCGATTCCCGCTACCCGCTCCAGAATCCTGCAGACCGGAATCAGGGCGCGCTCCAGACTTTGGTTGTCGCGGCGTTTGTGCAAATCCGCCTACGCTCTTGCCGTCGCCGCTCTGGCCGGTCAGGCGCCTCCCGCCCGCGCGGCGTCGAACGCCGCATGCGGCGGACGCTCGGTTTGACGCGCGATCGGGAGCGCGCGCTTCAGACGGTCGGCGAAGTCCTTCAGGCAGATTTCGTCCCGGCTGATCGGACCCGGCGCATAGCCGCCCGGCAGTCGCGACGTCTCGTAGCCGGCCTGCACGCGCTCGATCAGGTCCTTGTCCTCGACATTGACGATGCGGTTGATGCGCCAGTTCAGATAGCGCGCGGCGCGCATCTCGCGGCGCTCATCGGGCAGCGCATAGGAGATTTCCCTGAGCAGCGTGCGCGTCGGCGACAGCGGAATGAACTGCATGAAGTCGATCTGGTCGGGATAGATGTCGAAGGCGAGGTTGGGCCAGAGCTTGATGTAGACCCAGTGACGCCGCCGCTCCGCAGGCAGATGGGCGACCTCAGGCAGAAACTTCAGATAGGCGCGCACCGAGGCGCCCTGTCCCGCCCGCGCCGCGGCCTCGGACGTGATGTGATAGGCGCCGGTCTCGCCGACCGACAATCTGTAGCTCGTCGAGACGAGGCTGTTCAGGCCCTCATGCGCGACCGGCAGATGCAGCTTGTCGACATAGTTGTCGGTCGCGACTTTCCAGTTGACGGCGCGCTCGCGCAAGGTGATGCGCCCGAGGGCCTTCATGGCGACGGTGCGGTAGCGCTCGAACTCCTCCGCGAACGGCGCGCAAAACTCCTCGAAGGTCTCTGCGCCTTCCTGCAGGCGGACAAAGATGAAGCCGCCGCAGGTCCGCAGATCGAGGCGCGACAGGCCGAGCGAAGCCGTGTCGAGGGCCTCATAGGCGCCGCGCTCGGGAACGCCGATCAGGCGCCCGTCGAGGTCATAGGTCCAGGCGTGGTAGGGACAGACGATGCGCGCGCCGCACTGGCCGAAGGATTCGTCGAGCAGCCGGGCGGCGCGGTGGCGGCAGACATTCCGGAAGGCGTTGAGACGTCCGTCGTCAGCCCGGACGACGAGGATGAGATCGCCCATGAAGGCGAAAGTCGCGTAGCGCCCGCGCCCGGCGAGGTCGCTCTCGTGGCAGACGATCTGCCAGGAAGGGGCGAATATCTTCTCGCGCTCCAGCGAGAAGAAGTCCTCGTCCCAATAGGTCCAGGGCGGAAGGCCCCGGTCGGCGGCAATGTCGGTCATGCGGGTCGCCCGGAATGTTCGCAGGCCTCACCCTATGACCGAACGCCCCGGACGGGAACTCGCCGCCGCTGTCGCGCTCAGGGAGGCAGTCGCGGGGCCTCATGAACCGCGCGCCGCGCCCCCGCGTATACCTTGGCGCTTTGCTTCCGGATCGGGTCCATGAAACGCGCCTTTGCCCTCGCCCTCGCCGCTGCGCTCGCCGCCTGCGCCTCGCCCCCCGTCAATCGCGACGCCTCAGTGCCGCTGACGACCGCTTCCAGCGTTGACCTCGAGCGCTATCTCGGCCGCTGGTACGAGATCGCCCGCTTCGAGAACAGTTTCGAGAAGGGGTGCGAGGGCGTCACGGCGGACTATTCCCGCCGCACAGACGGTCTCATCCGCGTTCTCAACAGCTGCCGCGTCGGCGCCGTCGACGGCGAATTACGCACCGCCGAAGGCAAGGCGCGGATCGTCGATGGTCAAACCAACGCGAAGCTCAAGGTCAGCTTTTTTGGTCCGTTCTGGGGCGACTACTGGGTGCTCTGGCGGGCCGAAGATTATTCGCTCGCCCTCGTCGGAGAACCCTCCGGCCGCTATCTCTGGATTCTCGCACGCGAGCCCGCAATCGGCGAAACGGCAAGGGACGCCGCGCTCGATAGGCTGCGCGCGCTCGGTTACGACGTATCGAAGCTCTATTTCCCAAAGCAGCCGCCGCGGCCGGACAATTCCGGCTGACCCTCAGAGGCGCGCCATGGCGGCGACAATGCGGTCGGACTCGGCGATCGGCGGCAGGGCGTTGAGCGCTTCCTGAAAGCGCGCCTCCGCCTCGACGCGGTCGCCCTTGCGCGCGGCGATGAGGGCGCGGCCGACAAGCGCCTCGTAGTTGTCGGGCGTGTAGGCGAGCAGCCGTTCGAACACGCCTTCGGCCGCCGCGAGATTGCCGCGCATCGCTTCGCAAAAGCCGAGATCGACCATGGCGTCGAGCGCCCACGCGTCGGCTTTCAGCCGGGCGTCGGCGCTGGCGCATTCGGACGGACCGAATTCCCGACCGAGAATCTGGGCCGCCTCGGCGCCGATATCGACGCCGGAACCGATGAGCGCCGCCGCCTTGCGCGATTCGAGAATGAGGCGCGGCCCCTCGTTGGACGGGCTGTTGGCGTCCGCCGCCGGAGGACCGGGCAAGGGCGGCGGCGCGAAACGCTCCGGCGGCGCGAGACGGGCGAAGACCAGTTTGCGCTCATCAGGCGCTTCGCGCAGGGTCGGTCCGATGTGGCCCAACATGGGCGGAACGCCGTCGGCCGGCGGCTGGAGCGGGGCGTCGGGCGCCCTTGCGGAGATCCTGTCGGCGAATTCGATATCAATACAGGATGCAGGCGCGCCATCGACGGCGCAGCGCTTGATCGATGATGCGACGATCGGCTTCCTGCTCTTGACCGAAAGCTCGGCCCCGCCGCTTTCGGCCCTGAATGTCAGCCGCTGGGCGTTCTCCGCCCGGCCGGAGAGGTCGACTTCCAGATCCTCTCTGATTCCGGGCACGAAATAGACCCCGCTCGCCCGCGCGCCGACCCGGCATTCTTCGCGGCAGACGATCACGACCCGCATGAGCTTGCCGCGCTCGCCGATCTGAACGTCTGAAATCGCGTTGGCGGCCCCGCCAAGTCCGGCAAGGCCTTGCGCGGCCGCGCCCGCCGCCGCAAAGGCGATGACGGCCAGCGCCGGGGAGAGAGGCGCCAGCGGTAGAAGACGGCGGAACATCGGCGTCGTTTTCCGGACGGAACTACAGCACCGACGTTCTAGAGAGTCGGGTTAACGGTCAACGCGTTGCCAGAGGCCAGGGTCGAATCGAAAGAATGACGCCATGAGGCGCCGCAGCGACGTCTTTACGCCCGAAAAGCGCTCCGAAGTGATGCGCGCCGTCAGGGGCGCCGATACGACCCCGGAAATGGCGCTGCGCCGCGCCCTGTTCGCCATGGGCCTGCGCTATCGCACATGCGACGCGCGCCTTCCGGGCAAACCCGATCTCGTCTTCGCCGGCCGCCGGTCCGTCATTTTCGTGCACGGATGTTTCTGGCATGGGCATGACTGCGCCCGCGGCGCCCGCGAGCCCAGGAGCAACGCCGCCTACTGGCGCGCCAAGATCGGCCGCAACCGCGCCCGGGACGCCGAAACGCTGTTGCGGCTGAAGGCTGAAGGGTGGCGCGCCCTCGTCTTGTGGGAATGCGAACTGAAGGATATCACCCGCGCCGCCGCCAGGGCGGCAAGGTGGCTGGCGAGGGGATCAAGGTGAGCGACATTTCGCACGAGGAGGCCAGCGGCCGCGGCCGGTTTCACGTCGCGGCCGAGGGCGGCGAGGCGGAACTCACCTATGCGCTCCGCGGCGCAACCATGGTGATCGATCGCACTTTCGTGCCGCCGGCGGCGCGCGGCGGGGACATTGCGATGCGCCTCGTCCGCTGCGCCATCGACGAGGCGCGAAAAAGGGGGCTCAAGGTCGCGCCCCAATGCTCGTACGTCGCGCGCGTCTTCGACTTCATGCCCGAATGGCGGAGCCTTAGGGCGCCGACGGCGAGCTAGGGAGCTAGGCCGCCTTTCTGGCCTCGATCCATTCGTCGACACGGCGCTCCAGGATGTCGAGCGGCAGCGCGCCGCCGCCAAGCACCGTGTCATGGAAGCCGCGTATGTCGAACTTCTCGCCGAGCGCCTGCTGCGCCCTCGTGCGCAGTTCGAGGATCTTCAGCATGCCGACCTTGTATCCGGTCGCTTGCCCCGGCCACACGATGTAACGCTGGACCTCGGAGCGGATCTGGCCTTCGGCGGCCGGCGAATTCTCCATGAAATAGGCGACGGCCTCAGCCTCGGTCCATTCCTTGTCATGCACGCCGGTATCGACGACCAGGCGGATGGCGCGCCAGATTTCCGTCGTGAGGCGCCCGAAGTCCGAATAGGGGTCGGCATAGGCCCCCATCTCCTTGGCGAGCAGTTCCGAATAGAGGCCCCAGCCCTCCGAATAGGCGGTGAAGCCCGCCTGCGTCCGGAATCTCGGAACGCCAGTCAGCTCCTGCGCGATGGCGATCTGCATGTGATGGCCGGGATTGCCTTCATGATAGGCGATCACCTCGAGCTGCGGGATCGGCATGGCGCTCATGTCGGAGAGGTGCGCGTAATAGACGCCGGGCCTCGATCCGTCGGGGGTTGATGGGAAATAGTGCTGGGCCGCGCCCGGCTGCTCGCGAAACGCCTCGACGCGCTTGACGACAAGGCCAGCCTTCGGGAGGAGGCCGAAATACTGGGGCAGCTTCTCCTTGATGAAAGCAAGCTTCTCGTCCGCCGCCTTGATGTAGGCTTCACGCCCCGCATCGGTGTTCGGGAAATAGAACTGCTTGTCCTCGCGGACGAACTTGAAGAACTCCTGCAGCGTTCCCTTGAAGCCGACCTTGTCCTTGATCGCTTCCATCTCCGCCTTGATGCGCGCGACCTCGGCGAGCCCGAGTTCATGAACTTGCGCGGGCGTCATCGAGGTCGTGGTCGAGGCGGCAAGACGCTCAGCGTAGAATTCCCGGCCCCTCGGGAGCTTCCAGACGCCGGTCGCTGTCGTGTCGGCATTCGCCTTGTCGGCCTCGAACCAGTCGATCAGCGCCTGGTAGGACGGTCCGAGCTTATCGACGAGCGCGACCCTGGCGCTTTCTCGCAGTTGATCTGCCTTCGCGGCGTCGATTTTGCCGTCCTTGAGCAGGGCGTCGATTTCCGACTTGACGTCCGCCCAGACCGGGCTGTCGCCCGGGCCGGCGAAGGGCGCGCCGGCGATGATCGCGCGCGCTTGCTGGATGACGCCCTCATAGGCGAAGAGCGGCGGCCGCACGCCCTCGGCGGCGCCGAGCCTGGCGCGCTCCAGCAACTGGTCGATCCCGCGGGCGACGCCGCTGATGCGCGCGACATAGGCGTCCATGTCCGATCCGTCCGCGACGGCGTGAAACGCAATCAGGAACTGAGGCAGAAAGGCCTGCGGGCCCTGCATCTGGGTGAAGATGTACTGGTCGCGCTGGAATTCATCCGCCTTGACCGCGCGGTCATACTGGTAAATCCAGAGGTCATACGACGTCCGCGCCTCGGGCGAGAGCTTGGCGCGATCGAAGCTTGCCTTCAGTTCATCGACCGTGCCCTTGCGCCAGGCGAGCTGCGCCGCGGCGCCCGCCTCCGAGAGATCGTCGATCTTGTCGTAGTCCTTCTTCTCGCCAAGAAACGTGCGTTGAATAGGCGAGAAGTCCAGCTCTTCCTCGAATTTCGAGTCGAGCCAGGCGTTCAGCCGGGCGCTCTCCGCGGCGATCTCCTCCGCGCTCGGCGTCTTCGGCGCCTCGACGGAGATGGATGGCGCTGGCGCGGCCGACTTTTCCTTCTTGCCGCAGGCGGCGACCGAGACGGTGGCAAGCAGAATGAGCGTCAGGTGACGCAAAGACGGACGGCGCATGGCGGATTCCTTCCCCGGCCGGCGGCCAAGCGCCGCCGGATGGCGCGCAGGATTACGACCGATTCCGGCGGCCTGCAAACTCCTTTGGCCGCCAGCGGATGACGCTTCGTCGCTAAAAGGCTTCGGCCGGAAGCGCCATCATCGAGGCCGCGCCGGTCCTGAGCTTGGCGAGATGGGCCTTGGCGTCGGGGAGAATGCGATCAAGGAAGTAGCGGCCCGTGACCAGCTTGTTCGCGTAATAGGGATCGCCGGCGCCCTTCTTCTCCAGCGCGACCTTCGCCATGCGGGCCCAGCCTTCCGCCAACGCCGTCAGCGCGAAGAGATGGAGCATGTCCATCGAGGCGGCCCCAGCATTGTCGAAGTTCGCCATGGCGTTCGCGCCCATCCACTGGATCGCCTCGCTCAGATCGCCCTTTGCAGAAGATAGTCCGTCGAGAAACGGCTTCAGGTCCGCGTTCCTCGCGTTGTCGGTGAGAAACTGGTCGATGTCGGCGAACCAGGTCATCCACGCGCGACCGCCATCCTTCATGAGCTTCCTGCCCACGAGATCGAGGGCCTGGATGCCGTTGGCGCCCTCATAGATCATGGCGATGCGCGCATCGCGCACGAACTGTTCCATGCCCCATTCGGCGATGTAGCCGTGGCCGCCGAGGATCTGCTGCGCATTCGAGGCGTGCCAGTAGCCTTTCTCGGTCAGATAGGCCTTGAGGACCGGCGTCATCAGGCCAAGATAATCGTCTGCCTTCTGACGGTCCTCGGCGCTCTCCGAACGCCGGTGCATGTCAGCCTGGAGCGCCATCGCATACATCCAGGCTCGCCCGCCCTCTATGGTCGCGCGCTGGTCCATCAGCATGCGTCGGACGTCGGGATGAACGATGATGGGGTCGGCGGGCTTCTCCGGATTCTTCGGCCCCGTGAGCGAGCGGCCCTGGAGCCGGTCTTTCGCATAGGCCGCGGCGTTCTGATAGGAGACCTCGGAAATGGCGAGGCCCTGCAGCGCCACGCCGAGACGCGCTTCATTCATCATGGTGAACATGGCCTTGAGGCCCTTGTTCTCCTCGCCGATCAGAAAGCCCGTCGCCTCATCGAAATTCATGACGCAGGTCGAATTGGCGTGGATCCCCATCTTCTCCTCGATCTTGCCGCAGGAGAC
>CAYTVQ010000107.1:0-8865 GCA_964441615.1 uncultured Caulobacterales bacterium
TTGTGATATTGATGTGGCCGCCGTTGAGGGAGCGGGAGAAGTCAGGCGCGAGATGGAGGAAGATGGGACCCCGGACAACTCGGTTGACCAAGAGGAGGTGGGGCGGGTTCTTGCTGATCTTGGAAACGGAATTGTGGCCGGCAGCGTCCAGACTGGCACTCCGCAGTCGGTTGATCTGACGCCGTCGCTGCAAAGTCTCAACGCTACCGTATCTCAGATGGCCGGGACCATACACAACCATCCGTGTACAAACTTTGATCGGGCGAACCCCAGCACAAACTCCCCCTCGATTGGCGATTGGGAAGGTGCGGATGCCCGCGTCGCCGCTGGAGCCGATCCGACTCGTTACACGCTGTACATAATGGGATGCGACGGTACGATGCGCGCGTTCCCGTATAAGACGCCGGCAAGAGGGCAGTACAACCAAAACGTTCAAGCCCGCCCGATAGCAAGGAGTTGTTGACATGAACCTGATCGCAATGGCCCTCCTCCTCACGCCGCCCATCGTTGAGATCGACAGACCCGCGCCGGAGTGGCTTTCGCAAAAAATGCAGGCGCAGTGCGGCCTCATCGAGGGCAGCATCGAATTCAAGAACACGAAAAACGGCAAGCGTCCCGATGTGCTGAAGGGAGCGGTATCTTACGGCTCCCAAAAACGGTCGCTGGCAAGCGAACTCGATTCGATCGGCAAAGAGATCACCAGCGTCGGCGAAGTCGGCATTTTATGCGAGAGCAGAAATGTCATGTTGATTCTGCTCAACGCCAATGCGCCTTCGGGACGCGTTCAATACAAGATCTATGTCAACGATCGCCTCGAAGTGACGGTATTCAAGCTGTAGCTCACCGCCCGAACGTATCGCACCTGTCGGGGTCGCCGCTTTCGTAGCCGCGGTAGAACCATTCCTGACGCTGCGCCGAGGTGCCGTGCGTGAAGCTCTCCGGCGTCACGCGGCGGCCGGCATTTCTTTGCAGCGTATCGTCGCCGATGGCGGCGGCCGCTCTCAAGCCTTCTTCGATGTCGCCCTGATCGAGGAAATCGCGGTTCTGCTGCGCCTGATGGGCCCATACGCCGGCATAGCAGTCGGCCTG
The DNA here is from genome assembly GCA_964441615.1 of uncultured Caulobacterales bacterium. GTDB lineage: Bacteria > Pseudomonadota > Alphaproteobacteria > Caulobacterales > Parvularculaceae > Amphiplicatus. The sequence continues at coordinate 1,090 of CAYTVQ010000107.1, forward strand.
CAATTCCATGCGCACCTGGATGGCGTTTCCTTCCTCCTGCGAGGCGCGCGCCTGCGCCTGACGAACTCTGTCCGAGATTCCGGTGATGGTCTGGATATGGTGCCCGACCTCGTGCGCGACGACATAGGCCGCCGCGAAATCGCCCGGCGCGCCGAAACGCTGCGACAGTTCCGCGAAAAAGCTCGTATCGAGATAAACCTGCTGGTCGGCGGGGCAGTAGAAGGGTCCGGCTGCGGATGAGGCCCCGCCGCAGGCCGACTGCACCTGCCCTGAGAACATGACGAGCTTCGGCTCGGGGTAGCCCTCGCCTTTGCGCGCGAAATAGTCCGACCACACCGTTTCGGTCTCGGCGAGAACGACGCTCACGAACTGTCCCGCCTCCTTGTCTTCCTGCGTCAGCTCCTGCCTCCCGCCTGCGGGCTGGCCGGAGAGCAGCGCCATCGGATTGACGCCGATCGCCTGGAGCGCGAAGAACCCGGCGACGAGCACGGCGACGCCGCCGAGGCCCCCAGCGGGTCATGACGAAGCGCAAGATGAGGACCGCGATCCCGGAAACGCCGGCGGCGGCTCCGACGCCGCGACGGTCTTCGATGTTCCTGCTGCCTTCGCGGCCGCGCCACTTAACCATAACCGCTCTCCGCCGGGTTGTTCCCTCGAGCGGCGCTTATCGCCGGACGGCGGTTTTCTGTCGAGGCCGGCCCACGGCGCGGCAAAGTGAGGAATTCCGGCAACATCTGCGGCGTCGGGCGACTCGCAGGCGTAACCCTTGCGCCCTATATTTCGGGAACAGGAGCGGGAAAACGAAGAAGTGTCGGGTATCGGATATTACACCCGCCTGGCGGCGGCCCTCCTTGTCGCCGTGGGGTTGGGGGCCGCCATCGCCAACCCGGACGTCGGCCGCAAGACGGCCGAGCGTCGCGCGCAGGCCAAGCTTGAAAAGCTCAATTCGGAATCGCGCCCATGCGCCCCCGGTGAGTCGCCCCTGACTGCAGGATTTGCTCCGATCTCGGATGTCCTGAGCGCGACGCCGCTCGACGCCCTGTCGGCGCCCGGAGAAGCTCCGCCTGCGCCTCATCTTCGGTTGACGAGCGGGCGCGGCGGCGGCGCGCCGATAACGGCGCTGGCGCCCGGCAAAGGCGAGATCGTGGCGCTGGAGCGCCGCATCGAAGCTGTCGGGGGCCGCAAGCGCGAGCTGTGGACGGTCCGCTTCAAGCCCTGCGACCGCATCACCGTCGTCTATGACCGCCTCGAGAGCATCGATCAGACCCTGCTTCGCCGGGCCGGCGGCCCTGAAACGTTCGAGCCTATCGCCCACGATCGGTCCGGGGTCGCCGTGCGCCTTAGTCTCGACGCCGGGGCGCCGATCGGCGAAGCTCGCGCCTTCGATGTCGGGCTTATCGACGAGGGCGCGCCGGTCACCCATCATGCCGGCCCCTCGCATGCGCGCACCCGCTTTGCAGTCAAGCCGACGCGCGCCATTTCCGAACCCTTGAAACGCACGCTCGCTTTCGACGAGAATCGCGTGCGCTGCGTTTTCGACTATCTCGCGCCGGAGGCGCGGGCCTCCTGGGCTGGAAAGCTCGGCGATGGCGAGGGTCGCCGCCTGCGGGCTGGCGAAAGCGCCTGTCTCGCGGACGTCCTCGGGACAGCGGTCGGCGCGCACGGCGTCTGGTTTACGGATTCCTCACACAATGCGCGCGCGCGCAAGGTCAGCGCCGTCGCGTTTTATGAGGACCTCGTCGATCGGGAACTGCTCGTCTTCTCGCTCCACGGACGGATCGCATCCCTTCCGGACGCTGGCGTCATCGCCGCGGCCGCCGGCGATGGGCGCCTCAACGCGCCGTTCGAGACGATCAGGCCTGGCGAGACCTACTGCTATCAGGGCCTCAGATCCGGCCTTGCAGGGCCGCAGCTGGACGGCGTCCTGGTCGTGAGATGGCAGGCGGCCGAGGGCGCGCCCGGCCTCTTGCAGGTGGAGGCGCGGCAAGACGTCCGCGAATGCTTCGACATGCCTGAACCCTGGGGCTTTACCGGCGCCGAGACGTCATTTTACCGGTAGCTCGAGCGGCATGCCCGCGGGCCCGGTTTGCGGCCGGGCGCCGCCCTGCCATGAAACCTCTAACTGATCGGGCACCAGGCGGCGTTGACGGCGCGGGCGCCAAGGCCGGCGCCGACAAGGGCCTCGCCGAGATCCTCGCCGCTGGCGTTGCGGACATGCGCCAGCACGCGCCCGGCGTATTTGTCGTGACGGATATCTGTGAGGACGGCCCGCCCGCCAAGGAACGCCTCGGTGAAATCGCGCGCCGCGCGCGCCCGCGCCTCCTCGGCCGGACAGGACGGGCGCGACAATTCCGGCGTATCGATGTCCGCGAGGCGCACGGCAATGATGATTTCCTGGTCGAGCCAGATAAGGGCGCGCGCCCGGAAGGTGTCGCCGTCGATGACGCGTTCGACCGCCGCTTCGATCGGGCCTGGAAGGGAGGCGGCCACAGCAGGCGCTCCAGGCGTCCCGGTCGCTGCGAGGGCGATAAGAACTGCGAGGCTTCGTCTCATGTCGGCCAGGATAGCCCGCTGAAATCCAAGCTACAACCTAAAGTTGTATCTTCTCTACGCAAAGGTAGCCTGCCTGCGGCAAAGACAGGGTTGCGGCGTTCGCTAAAAATCGATCGCCCTGCCCTTGCGCTCCCAGTCGCCATAGCGGGTTGGCTCGGGTCCCTTCGGCCCGCCTTTTTCGGCGGGCGAGACAGGGTCCGCCGGCGCCGCGCGGCGTCGCGCCTCGGCCTCGGCGAGTGCGCGCTTGGCAGCCTCGGGAAGATCGCGTTTCGCTGCTCTCATATTGAAGCTCCTTGCCTGCCTTCACATATACGCCGCGCCTCACGACCGACAACGGCGAACGGAAACCATGACCCACCTTAGAACCTACGTCCTGCTTGCGGTCCTCACAGCGCTGTTCGGCGTCGTCGGCGGCGCGATCGGCGGCCAAAGCGGAATGGTCCTCGCGCTCGCCTTTGCGGCGGCGGGCAATCTTTTCGCCTACTGGAACGCCGACAAGATCGTCCTCAGGATGTATCGCGCGCAGCCCGCGGACGAGGCGCACCCCTCAGGCGCGGTGCGCCGCTATGTCGAGATCACGCGCAGCCTTGCGGATCGCGCGGGTCTGCCGCAGCCGAAGATCTACCTGATCGACAGCGACCAGCCCAACGCCTTCGCGACAGGACGCAACCCGCAGAACGCGGCGGTGGCGGCGACGACGGGCCTCCTCCGCACACTGAGCGATGAAGAGCTCGCCGGCGTGATGGCGCATGAGCTCGCCCATGTGAAAAATCGTGACACGCTCACCATGACCGTAACGGCCACCATCGCCGGCGCCATCACGACTCTCGCGAATTTCGCCATGTTCTTCGGAGGCAACCGCGACAGCAATGGGGGAAACATCATTGGCCAGATCGCGATCATGCTCCTTGCGCCGCTCGCGGCCGGCATCGTGCAGATGGCGATCAGCCGCGGGCGCGAATACGAGGCGGACGCCCTCGGCGCCGAGATTTGCGGCCGCCCCGAATGGCTTGCCTCGGCGCTCGCCAAAATCTCGAACGGCGCTGCGCGCATCCCGAACGAATTCGCCGAGCGACATCCCGAGACTGGGCAGATGATGATCGTCAATCCGCTCTCCGGGCGGGGCGCCGACAATCTCTTCTCGACCCATCCCTCGACGCAGAACCGGATCGACCGCCTCCTCGCGATGCGCGGCGCCGGCGCCCATGCGGCGCGGGCCGCCGCCGGCGGTCATTGGGGTTAAGCGACCGCGTTAACCTAGTTAACGGCCCGTTCACATTCTGCGCCTGACAACCTCGTGCCGAGGAAACCGAGGCTTTTTAGCCCTGCCCGTAGCGTCGGCTTTACCAAATGCGCCCTAGAAGCGATCGACTTCACGCAAGAGCGAGGGCTCCCGGCAGCGCATGCGCATCGATCTCGCCACCATCGGCGGCATTATCGCCGGCCTCTTCGTCGTCGGCGTCGCCATCGCGCTCGGCGGCGCGATCGCCGTCTTCTTCAATGCTCCAGCTCTTCTCGTCGTGGTCGGCGGCGTCGTGTCGGCCACCATTCTGCGCTTTCCGGTTGGAGAAGTCCTGACCGCGCTCAAGGCAGGCGCTCGCAGCGCTTTCCTCGACCATCAAAAGACCCCGGCCGAACTCCTCGAAGAAGTGCGCGCCCTCGCCGGCATTGCACGCAGACAGGGGCCGATGGCGCTCGAGCGCGCCGCCGCCTCCGATCCGTTCCTGGCGCGCGGCAAGCAGATGATCGCCGACGGCCTCCTGCCCGAGCAGTTGCGCGCGCAGCTCACCCGCGAGCGCGACCTCGAGATCGAGCGGCTGATCGCCGGCGAGAAAGTCTTCCGCGCCATCGGCGAGGCGGCGCCGTCCTTCGGACTCATCGGCACGGTGATCGGGCTCGTGAACATGCTTTCGGTGATGGACGATCCCTCGAAGATCGGCCCGGCCATGGCGGTCGCGCTGCTGACGACGCTCTATGGCGCCCTGCTCGCCTATGTCATCGCGCTCCCCATCGCCGACAAGCTCGCCGTGAAGCTTGAAGCGCAGGAAACGAATCTCTCGCTCATCATCGATGGCCTGGTGCAGGTCGCCGAGCGCCGCTCGCCCGACGCCATCACCGACATGCTGATCGTCTATCTGCCGCACAATGCGCGCTCGAGCTTCCGCACGGCGGCGGCATGAGCATGAGGGCCCAAAGGCGCCAGCGCCGAAGCGGCGTCTGGCTCGTCACCTATGCCGACCTGATGACGCTGCTCGTGTGCTTCTTCGCGCTCATCATTTCGTTCTCGGTGCAGGACGACGTGAAGATGCAGGTCGTGGCCGGCTCCATCCGCGACGCCTTCGGCGTGACGCAGGAACGGCGCTACGCCGGCGATGTCGATCTTGTCGGCGCGCCGGACCGACGCCAGCCGGGAAATCTACGGCCTTCGGAAACGCCGACCGCCGACGGTCTCAACGAGCGCCTCAGCGCGCGCCCGACGTCAGGCGCGACCGGCGTCGACGGGGCTTTCGCATATTCGAACGCCGACCGTCGCCGGTATGAGGACGCCCGCGCCGACATCGAACGCGCCGTCAGGGCCGATCCGATGCTGAAGGGGGCTGATGAATCGATCACGATCAGAGCGGATGAGTCCGGCATGCAGGTCGTGCTCGCTGACACGGCAGGCGCCCCCATGTTCGAACTCGCAAGCGCGCGTCTGACGCCGCGCGCCGAAGCCTTTCTTAAGGACCTCGCCGCCGCCCTCAAACCCCTACCGAACCGCATCTTCATCGACGGCCACGCCGACGCGACGGGCTCCGGCGCCTATTCCGAATTCGAGTTGACGGCGGCGCGCGCCAACGCCGCACGGGAAGTGCTGGAGGCCGCCGGCTTTCCGAAGAATCGCATCGCCGGCGTCTCGGGCCGCGGCGCGGCGGAGCCGCTCTATCCGGAAGACCCGTTCCTCGCCGGCAACCGCCGTATCGAGATCCGCCTTGAGCCTGCGGCGCCGCTCCTGCCGGAACAGGGCGGCCTGTAGCGGCATTCGCCAATGCGGCGCCGCTCGCGCTTCTGCGATATGCGAAGCGCTTCGCCCGCCGCGAGGTCTGCCGAAGATCCGACGCTTGTCATCACCCCTGGGCGTAGAATTCGCCGCGCGCGACAAGGAGGGCGTTGACCATCTCCCGCTCGGCCTCGCTCAGGAGGGGGTTCCAGACGTCGAAGATGAGAATGACCCGAAGCTGGTCGCTCCGGTTCCATGCTTCATGCTCGATCGAATCGTCGAACACCCACGCCTTTCCGCGCTTCCAGTCGCGCGTTTCATTGCCGACTCGGAAAGAGCAGCGTTCCGGCACGATCAGCGGCAGATGGCAGATGAGGCGCACATTGGTCGAGCCCGTGTGCGGCGGGATATGGCCGCCGGGCGCCAGCGTCGAAAAAAAGGCGTTGGGCGAATAGCCGGGCGTTTGAGCCATAGGAGTCCGGGCGAGCGCCGCTGCGGTCTTCGGGCAGCGGCGCGCATTCGCTTCATTAAGGACGCCGTTCTCGTAGAAGAAGAATGCGCTCCACTTTGGCGAATGATTGAGCTCCGCCCACTGATTGACCGGCTCGCCCGGCCTGAACCGCACATAAGGGACGAAACCAGGCGCATCCTCCCGAATCAGGCGGATCAGCTCGGCCGAGATGTCGTCGGTCGCCGCCTCAATCTCCTTCATCCAGGGAAAATCGGCATCATCGAAATACTGGATCGCTGGCAGACGCGGATAGTGCAGAAGGGTTGGCTCGTGATGGTAGATCTTCTTGAAGCCGATGGCGGCGTCCCTGCACTCGTCGAAGCGGTCCAGCCTCTCATGGCCGAACCGCGCGCGCGTGGACGCAAGGCGTTCGGCGAGGAATGCGTCGAGCGCCCTGCGGCTCGTGTCGAGAACCTGGCGTGCATGCGCGACCACCGGCGCCAGCGCGGGGGGCAGCGTCTTGGGCAGGATCTTCAGGGCGTCAACGTAAATGCGCGCTGCGTCATTGGGGCGCTTCTGGCGCTCGAGCCACGCTCCCTTGAAGAGAAGCGCGGGATAGCAATAGGGGTCCGCCGCGAGCGCCCTTTCAAGCGCAGCGATTTCGCCCTGAACGTCGCCTGCAAGCTTGTGCGCGCCCGCGCGTTCGAGCGGGATCACGGCTTCCTGCGGCGCACGGCTCTCCGCACGCAGAAAGCAGGCGATCGCTTCCGCCGCCTGTCCCTGCTTGAGGTGGAGGCGCGCGAGTGCGAGGGGGGCCTCGGCGTCGTCCTCTGCGGACCGCTCGACCTGCATCCAGAGGGCCGGGGCGGCGGCGTCGCCTGCCGACGATGCTGCGCGCGCCTGCGCTCGCAGGCTGTCAAGCGGTAGGTTGGTCTCCATGACCATGACGCGGCCTCCCTGAGGCGGACATCATATCACGTCGGCGCTGCGCTCCGACGGGTCAAGTCAGGCCGCGCCCGTGACGCGCGCCGCCTGCAGCGTGTCGGCGTATTGCTGGAAGCGGACCGCCTTGCCGCCCTTGAGGCGCCAGACATGGGCGAACTGCGTCTTTTGCGCGCGCCCGGTCGCCTTGTAAGTTCCGAGGTAGCGTCCGAGCGCGACCACGGCGTCGCCGGCGTCGAGAAGCTCATCGAGCGCGACCGCAAAGCCGTCCCATTCGCTTGCGCAGCGGGCGAACACCCCTTCCGCGACCGCCATGGGGCCCACATAGGGGTTGCGATCTGCATACGGAAAGTTTTCCGCTTCGTTCCAGACGATCTCAGGATGCATCCGGGCCAGCACGCCCGCGACATCGCCAGCCGCGAATGCGTCGTAGATCGCCTTCACCAGGGCGACATTCTCCTGCGACATTTTCCACTCCTTGGGCCGCGTCACGGGTTCTGGGGCCGCATCTCGCCCCTTTTTTGGCGCGCCGCAAGCAGCCATGCTGAAGGGGCGGACCATTCATTCCCGCGTTGCAGGCGGCGCGCCTGCGCCTTATGAGGCACGAACCTTCCGCCGCGGGGCCGCCATGTCCGTTCTGATCGACAGGAACACCAAAGTCATATGCCAGGGGCTGACAGGGTCGCAGGGAACGTTCCACACCGAGCAGGCGATCGCCTATGGCACCCGCATGGTCGGCGGCGTGACGCCCGGCAAGGGCGGGACGGAGTGGACGGGCGGCGAGGCCGCCGGCGGCGCGAAGCTGCCGATGTTCGAGACTGTCGCCGAGGCGCGCGCCGTCACCGGCGCC
>CAYTVQ010000108.1:0-8841 GCA_964441615.1 uncultured Caulobacterales bacterium
AGGCGTGGCTGCGCTCCTGCATGATCGAGGAGCCCTCGCCGTAATCTTCGCCGATGATCACGAGCGCGCCGCCACACACGCCCGACGAGGCGACATTGGCGAGCGCGTCGGACGCGACATTGGTTCCGACCGTCGATTTCCAGGTGACGGCCCCGCGCAAGGGGTAATTGACGGACGCCGCCAGCATCGCCGCGGCCGCAGCCTCCGAGGCGCTCGCCTCGAAATGGACCCCGAGCTCGGAGAGGATGCCTTGCGCGTCGGCGAGCACATCCATCAGGTGCGAGATCGGGGCGCCCTGATAGCCGCCCACATAGGAGACGCCCGACTGAAGCAGCGCCTTGGTGACGGCGAGAATCCCCTCTCCCCGGAAGGTCTCCCCGTCCGCAAGGCGCAGTTTCCCGACTTCCTCAGCGAAGGAGCGTTCGGCCATGGCCGATAGCTAGGCGGGTTTTGGGCCCCGGCAAAGCCCGGTCGCCGCCCCTGGCATCGCCGCCAGGCCAATCAGAAAAAATTTGCAGGCCCCTGTCGATTTCGGCCAGGCTCGTTCGTCGTCCTCATGAACCGCCAATGGGGCGGACTAGCGACAGGGAGACAGACAATGCGGGTCATGGTGTTCGTGAAGGCGACCGAAGACAGCGAAAAGGGCCTCGCCCCGACGCCGGAGGCGCTCGAGTCCTTCGCAGCGATGGACGCCTATAACGAGGAACTGGTGAAGGCCGGCGTCTTCGTGGCCGGCGCGGGTCTCAAGCCCTCCGCCGAAGCCAAGCGGGTCGTGTTCGAGGGCCCCCGCCGCACCGTCATCGACGGCCCATTCGCGGAAGCTCGCGAGATCGTCGCCGGCTTCTCGATCTGGGAGGTCAAGGACATGGACGAGGCGCTCGCCTGGGCCAAGCGCTGCCCCAACCCGAATCCGGGCAGGAGCGAAATCGAAATCCGGCCCTTTTTCGAGGCCGCGGACCTTGCAGGCTTTGCCACTCCCGAGGACCTGGAGACTCCCCGCAGCGGCGAGCGCGGCAAGCTCGGCGTCGCGTGAAGGCAAAGGAGCGCGGCGGCATGGCGAAGCTTGCATTTGGCATGAACGTGTCTCTGGACGGCTATGTCGATCACGACGCATTTGCGACCGGCCCCGCCCTCTTCCGCCACTGGACCGAGACTGTGCGCGGCCTCGCAGGCAGCATCTACGGGCGCCGCATGTATGAGGTGATGCGCTACTGGGACGAAGACCATCCCGAATGGAGCGCCGCGCATCATGAATTTGCCGCGGCCTGGCGGCGCCAGCCCAAATGGGTGGTCTCGCGCACCTTGAAGGAGGTCGGACCCAACGCGGCGCTCATCGAGGGCGACATCGAGGCGGCCATCCGTAGGCTGAAGGCAGAGCGGGAAGGCGAACTATCGATCTCTGGCCCGGTCCTCGCCACAAGCCTCGCTCATTCGGGTCTGATTGACGAATACCGGCTTTACCTTCACCCGGTTGTTCTCGGCCGCGGCAAGCCGTTCTTCGCCGGACCGCGGCCGCCGCTGCGCCTCCTTGCCTGCGAGCCCATGGACGAGAGCGTCGTCAGGCTCACCTACGCGCCGGCCTGACCTTGCCTCCGCCAAAGGCCTGTCCGACAAGGACGTGTGGGCGGCAACGAAACGCATCGGGAGATCGAGGCGACCTTTCGCCTGGAACGGGCGCGGCTCATCGGGAGTCTTGCGCGGATCGTGCGCGATCTCGATTTCGCCGAAGACCTCGCGCAGGACGCGCTTGCCGCCGCCCTCGCCGAATGGCCGAAGACCGGCGTTCCCGCCAATCCGGGCGCCTGGCTCATGGCCGTCGCCAGGCGCCGCGCCATCGACTCGCTCCGGCGGAACGGGATGCGGGCGCGCAAGCACGCGATGATCATGCAGGAGCGCGACGCAGCGTCCGACCATGCAATGCAGACGGCGGAAGAGGCCATGGACGACGACCTCGGCGACGAGCTTCTCGGCCTCATCTTCACGGCTTGCCATCCCGTGCTGTCTCCAGACGCGCGCGCCGCGCTCACTCTAAGGGTCGTCGGCGGTCTCTCGACGGATGAGATCGCACGCGCCTTTCTAACCAGCGAAGCGACGATAGCGCAGCGGATCTTCCGCGCAAAGAAGACGATAGCGAAAGCTTCGCTCCGGTTCGAGACGCCGCGCGGCGCCGAAAGGGCTGACCGACTTTCCTCCGTGTTGCAAGTCATCTACCTCATATTCAATGAAGGCTATGCGGCGACTGCAGGCGAAACCCTGATCCGTCGAGACCTCGCCCATGAAGCGATAAGGCTGGGCCGCATTCTTGCCGGACTGATGCCATCTGAAGCGGAAGTGCTGGGCCTGCTCGCCCTGATGGAGTTCCAGGCTTCACGCTTTGGCGCCCGCTCGGGAGCGGATGGCGTTTTCATTCCGCTGACTGATCAAGACCGCGGGCGCTGGGACCAGCTCCTGATCCAGCGGGGACTGGATTCGCTCGCGCGTGCGGAGGCGCTCATCGGCGAAGCCGGCGTTGGCGGCCCCTATCTGCTGCAGGCCTCGCTCGCCGCCTGCCATGCCCGCGCGCGCAGCGCCGTCGATACCGACTGGCCGCGCATTGCGGCGCTTTACGACCGGCTGCGCACGGTGGCGCCCTCGCCGGTCGTCGACCTCAATCGCGCCATCGCCTACAGCATGGCCTTCGGGCCGGAGACGGGTCTGCGCCTGCTGGACGAGATCGCCGACGCCGGCGAACTGCGCGGTTATGCCTCGCTTCCGGCGGCGCGGGCCGACTTTCTGTTTCGCTGCGGCCGCAAGGCTGAGGCGCGGGCAGAATTTTTGGCCGCCGCCGGTCTTACCGGCAACCTTGGCGAACGGGCGTTTCTTCTGGCGCGGGCCGACGTCTGCGGCGGCGGGTCTTGAGCTCCCGCTGGAAGAGACCTGTTAACTGAACCGCCGCACATAAGGCACGCCCGAATAGAGAAGCCGTTGCGGGCGGCCGTTCACGAAATTGTCGAAACGCATGCGTTCGGGCGACCAGGATTGCGCCCCGAGGCGCCACTCGCCGCCTTGAAGTCTGGTCAGCGGTTCGGCGTTGCCGACCCAGAGCCTGCCTGAGCGCGCGTATATGTAGAGAGGGCCCGCCCAGCGATCGTCATTGTCGTAGCGCCCGGCGAGCGCCTTCAGTTCCGCCGGCGCCGGGGCCTGATAGTCCGACCGTCCGGCGGCGAGATACTCCTTCTCGCCCGCCCAAATGCGCACGGCGCGCTTTCCATCGCCTTCCCCCTCGAACTCGAAGACAAGGCCCGTGATCGCAAAATCCGGTTCAAGACAGGCGAAGAGACCGGGCGCCGCCTCCTGCATGGCGCTGTCGCGGCCGCTGCGGCGCGTGAAGATTTTTTTCTCGCCGGCCACGATTTTGAAGGCGTCGCCATCGGCGGCGACGAAGGTTCCGGCGTGGCGTTCGGGATTCTCGAGAACGAGGCGCGGGGCGCGCGGCGTCGGCGCGGGGCCCTTCTCGCGGATGGCGCGCAGCAGCCCGCAGCCATAGACGGTGATGTCGCGCGGACGGTAGTTGAGCGAATAATGCACATTGGCGGATGCGAACGCGGCGACGCCGGCCTCGGCATCGACATGCAGCGCCGAGCAGAACGACACCATGCCGCCGGTGTGATGAAGGTATTTGCGCCCGTCGATGTTCACGCGCGCGACGCCGTTGCCGTATTTCCCCCCCTGCCCCCAGGAGGGCGCATCAGCGGGCGCGTCGAGAAACCGCTTCGCCGTTTCATCGGAGAACACCGGACCGCCCTTGCCCCCGGCGAGAGCCAGCAGAAAACGCATGAACTTCGCCATGTCGCCGGCGGTCGCGGCGACGCAGCCTGCCGCACTGTCGAAATCGACCCAGGGCGCCGGCGTCATGCGCGCCGGTCGCGGATTGAGCCGGTCGGTCAGCATGGGCTCATAGCCCGTCGCGTAGCGCGGCCGGTCGGCGACCCGGATCGCGCCCGGGGAGTCCGCCATCCCGAGCTTTCTCAGGACGCGCGCCTCGACAAGATCAGGATACGGAACGCCGCTCGCAGCCTCAGCCATCATCCCGGCGAGCTGGTAGCCGGCGTTGCTGTAGGAGAATTGCGTTCCCGGAGCGAAGCCGGCCTTGAGGCCACCCTCCGGAAACAGGGCCGAGTCCGCAGGAAGTCCCGATGTATGATTGAGCAGGTGCTGGAGCGTTATCGCCTCCCCGCCCTTCACGGCGACGCCCTTGAGCACGTCCGAGAGGCGCGACGTCGGCGAAAGCTTCCCTTCCTCGATCAGCGACCAGCAGGCGAGCGCCGTCATCATCTTGGTGATGGAGCCGACCTGGAAGAGATGGCCGGGACCGACCTTGATGTTGCGGTCCACATCGGCGAGCCCCGCCGTGACGAAGCCTTCAAAGCCGTCGCGATCGACAAGAGCGACGGTCATCCCGGGAATGCCCCACTCGGCCCGGTGCCTGTCGGCATAGGCGGCGAGCGCCTTCAGCGCCTCGCCATGCGCCTTGCCGGCGCCGCTCTGTTTCGCTGTTGCCGGCGCGCCGATAGCCGCGCCTGCAACAGCAACGCCGCCGACAAAGAGACGCCTGTTGATTTCCATCATGCCTGAGGCTGTCGGCGCTGCGGCCGATGCCTACTCCCTGTAGATCGCCACCCGCGCGGGCGCGCCTTCTTTTCTTACGCCGCGAAACATTCCGGCGGAATTGAACTCTATAGCGAAGGCGCCGTCGGGGCCAAGCGCGATGACGCCGCCATCGCCCCCCGCCTTCTGCAGGCGATTATGGATCACGTCGCGCGCCGCCTCGCTGACGGTCCGGCCTCCATACTCGACCTGCGCGCAGATATCGCGCGCGACGGTGAGGCGGATGAAATACTCGCCCCAGCCAGTGGAAGATACGGCGCATGAGCGGTTGTCGGCAAAAGTCCCCGCGCCGATGATCGGCGAGTCGCCGACGCGTCCATAGCGCTTCATCAGCATGCCGCCGGTCGATGTGCCCGCGGCGAGATTCCCGTTTCGGTCCAGCGCGACGGCGCCGACCGTGCCGTGTTTGTCCGGCGCCGCTTCCGCTTTCTGCTCTTTCAGCGCCTTGAGCCTGTCCTGATAATCCTTCCAGCGCCGCTCGGTTCTGAAATAGACGGGGTCGACGAGTTCGAGGCCCTGCGCCTTCGCAAAAGTCTCCGCGCCCTTGCTGGCCATCATGACGTGTTCGGATTTTTCCATGACGGCCCTCGCGAGCCGGATCGGATTCTTCACGCGCGTCACGCCCGCAACCGCGCCGGCCTTTATGGTCGCTCCGTCCATGATCGAAGCGTCGAGTTCATTCGCGCCGTCACGCGTGAAGACGGCGCCCTTGCCTGCATTGAAGAGAGGCGAATCCTCGAGAATGACGATCGCCGCTTCGACGGCGTCAAGGGCCGCGCCGCCGCTCTCGAGGACAGCGTAGCCGGCGTCGAGCGCCTCGCCCAGCTTGGCCTTGTAGGCCGCTTCTTCCTCCGGCGTGTAATTGCCGGGCGCGAGCGCTCCGGCGCCGCCGTGAATGACGATCGTGAGCGGCGGCGCCGGTTTCGTCATCGCTTCCGCTCCCATGGCCGAACCGCTGAACGAAAGAACCAGCGACGCCGCCGCGCCCGCAATCTTCCTGCCCAAGCCGCCCTCCCATAATGCGCCCGACCCCTTAAGTGCGCTTGCTCAAAACCGCAACGGCGTTGACAAGGCGGCAGGACAGACGCCGCGCGCGGGGCGACGTGCGCAGCGCCTGCCAGCGACAGCCCCGGGCGCGGCGCCAATCCTCATTGTTTCCTGGTTGTTTCCTGGCGTGGCCACAGCTAGACCCAGCGCCGCGAGGGCGGCCGGCCGCCATTGCTGAATTCAGGAGATTCACATGCGTTTTGTCTTGCGTGCGGCGGGAATTGGCGCGGCTCTGGCGTTTGGCGCCTGTTCGCCGGCCGAGAAGAAACCGGCCGAGAGCGCCGCGGCCTCGCCGGCGGAGGAACCGGCCGCCGCCGAACCGGCAGGACCGACCGAGCCCGCAACGGAAACCGAAGCGCCGCAGGCGGCCGGAGCAGACGCCTCGCAGACCGCGACGACCGTCACGCTCGCCGCAACAGACGCATCGGGCGCGCCGCTGGTCGGCGACTTGACGCGCGGCAAGAAGATCTTCGGACAATGCATGACCTGTCACACGCTCGACGCGGGCGTGAACCGGGTCGGTCCTTCGCTGCACGGCGTTATCGGACGGCCTGCCGGATCCGTCCCCGGTTTCAAATACTCCAGGGCGAACGCAGAGTCGCACATCACCTGGACCGAGCAGGAACTCTTCGCCTATCTCGAGAATCCGCGGGCCAGAGTCCCGGGCACCATCATGGCCTTTATCGGCCTCAAGGACGCACAGCAGCGCGCGGACGTCATCGCCTACATCAAAGCAAATGGGGGCGGCGCCGATTAGCGCCCGGCTTCCGCTCTCCTGACGCCTCCGGTCCGCCTCGAACGGGCCGTGCGAATGATCCTGACGCAGAGCAATGCGCCGGGCCCGCGGCGTCATACGTCTGTAACAAATCCGCCAGCAAACCATCAGAATCCTGAAACGCAGGCGTCACCGAAGCGCCCTAGGCGGTCCGCATCGCCAATCGGGAGGCCGGCATGCGCATGACGTTTGTTTCGGGCACAAGAGTGGTCGCCGCTGGCGTCGCAACGCTCGCAGCGGCTTTCGGAGCGACGGCGTTCAAGTCGCCAGCGCAAGAGCCGTTCTCCAGACCGCCCTCGCCGCCGGCGCGCATCGTAGCCGTAGGCCATCGCGGGACGGTAAGACATGCGCCGGAAAATACGATCGCCGCGCATGAGGCGGCGATCGCGCGCGGCGCGCGCCTTGTCGAGTTTGACGTGCGCATGACCAAAGACGGCCACTTCGTCCTCATGCATGACGCGAGCGTAGATCGCACCACCAACGGACGCGGCCGCGTCGCCGAGCTGACGCTGGCCGAGATCCGACGCCTCGACGCCGGGAGCTGGTTTGGAGCGCAGTTCCGCGGCGAGACCGTGCCGACCTTGCGCGAAGCGCTTCGCAACATCTATGGCCGCGCCGCCGTCGATATTGACTTCAAGGGCGGGCCCGAGGGCTCCGGACGCATCCTCGCCGACATCCTCGACGAGGAAGGCTACGCGAATGGCCCGCTCGTGACCGTGTTCGCGCGCGCCCGGGACTACGAGAAACTCCGTGGCGTCGCGCCGCGCTATGCTTTGCGTCCGCATTACGTCAGCGCAGAGCGCACCGCCGAAGTCGCGCGCACAGACAACATCGAGATCATGGGTCTCCGCCGTCGGGCGTTCTCCTTTGAGAGAGCCGCAACGGTGCGCGCACACGGCATGGAGCTTTTCGCCAATGTCATGGGATTTGCGGACGGCGAACGGGCCTTCGCGGACAGCGTAAAGGCCGGGGCGCGCTACATTCAGACGGACAGGCTCGACGAACTCGTCGCCTATCTGAAGGCGCGCGGTCTCTATGACGACTGCGTGCCGGCGCGCGGCGGAGGCTGCTGGCGCCCCGCGGCGCCGCAAATGCTGGCGCGGGCGGCGGCGGGGGCGGCCCTCGCGAACTGATCCGCCGGCCAGGTCCGGGGCTCACATCGCCGCGGTCTTGTCCGCGACCTTTGTTCTGGCAAGGTGCGCCGTCAGGATGAAAAATACGACGTTGAGCGCCTGAGAAAGGCCCGCTTCCGCCACCAGCATGCCCGCGATGCTCGACTCCGGCGCGCCGGCGAGCGGCGCCAGATGCAGCGCGGCGGTGAGATAAACGATGTCCTGATTGGGCGTAAAGGGAACACGCGACAGCACCAGCTGCAACGCAATGAAGATCAACCAGGCGAACAGCGGTGCGCTCGGAATCGCCGCCCAGTACATGCCGGCCTGCAGCGCCATCACCAGCACCGCGCGGCCACCATGCATGCCGAGCAGCTTCGGCATCACCCCGCGCGGCAGCTTGATCAGCTTGCGGCGGAAGGCGATCACCGCGAATGACAGGCCAAAGGCGGTCAGAAAGGCGAGCGCGAAGAGATAAGCGGCGCCAGGCAGCGCCTCGATGCCGGCCGCCAGCGCGCCGGTGGCGGCAAGGACGGCCACCATAATGACCGTCATGACATTCGAAACCAGCGCCGAGAGGAGGTTATTATCCTTGACGCCGATCACGATGTCGCGGTCGGAGATATCAAGGCGCCGGCGCGCCCACATTGTGAAGAACGCCTCGCCCGAGTAGCCAAGCACGGAATAATTATAGACCCGCTTGCGCAGAAAGGCGGAGATATGCGCCCATAACGGCCGCCGCCACACAAGTTCGTAGGCGGGAATCTCCGAGAGCGGCAGCGCGAAATATCGCAGCAGGAAGAAGATGTAGAACAGCGGCGCGGTCGGAAGGGCCTTGGCGACGTCCCGCCATCCCACTTCGCTCAGCTTGAATATCAGATAGACGACGACCCCGATGAACAGCGCCGTCTGAAGCGTCCTGCCGGCCGCTCTGGCGCGCGGATCTGAACGAAGCTCCGCCCACATGGCCTTCGTCGAGGCGCCGAGCCGTTCAAGCCTGTGCATGGAACCCTCCTCGCGACGAGGCCCTGCGTCCATGATTGCGCGCTTCATCGAACGAATCAAAGGCGCCGATCACAGGTCCGACCCATGGAAGGACGGTCAAAACCGACGCGCGCGTGAGCAGCATCCCCCAGACAGGGTCCGTGTCGGCATGCCTGGTCATGCAGCCGCAAGCTGCGCTCCCGAACGCAATCTCGT
The DNA here is from genome assembly GCA_964441615.1 of uncultured Caulobacterales bacterium. Taxonomy (GTDB): domain Bacteria; phylum Pseudomonadota; class Alphaproteobacteria; order Caulobacterales; family Parvularculaceae; genus Amphiplicatus. Next base: position 8,782 of record CAYTVQ010000108.1, read on the forward strand.
GAAACGCCCGACCAGCGCCTCAAAATGTTCGCTGGGCGTCGCAAGGCGGGCGCCTCCAAC
>CAYTVQ010000109.1:0-8829 GCA_964441615.1 uncultured Caulobacterales bacterium
GCCGGCGCCAAGGTTTCCATAGCGGCGGAAAGTGAGGCAAGGACGAGGGGTTCAGCCGTATCCGCCCCGGCATCCAAGGCCAGGGCCGGCGCGTCCGCCAGAAGCGCCTCGGGTCCGCCCGCAGCCAGGACCGGCGCCGGCGAACCGTTCTCGTCAAGAAACGGCGCAGAATTCGAAACCTCTTCGAAAGCATCGCCCGCCGGAGCCTCCGAAACGGCCTCCGCGAAGGCTGCGGACCCCGGCGCGGCGTCGAGCGGCGAGTCCGCACCGCGTAGCGGCGGCGCGGGCACTTCCATGGGACGCTCCGCGATGTCGCCGGGCCATGCCGGCTCGACATAGGCGACCATAGGCGGCGCATCCCGCATCAGGACGGGCTCTTGCGCCGATATGATGACGGCGGCCGTCGCAATGACGGCAAGGCCGGCCGCTAGGGGCGCGATGAGCCGGAGCGGGCGGCCGGACAGCGCCGCGCCCGCCCTGCGCCATGACGGGAGGACGGGCCTCGGCCCCAGCCTTCGCAGCGCCGGCGGCCGGATGATTTGAGACGTGGACAGAGCGATTTCGCTCCGGCGCATGGCGAGAGCGATCTCGTCGCGCACAAACTGCCAGCGCGGATCGTCGGTCTCTCCGTTCCAGCCGTCGAGATCGATCGGCCAAAGATGCGCAAAACTCGATGGCGGCTCGACGCCTCCGATGCGCACTGGCGCGAGAGCCCGTCGCGCGAGAGCCCGTCGCGCCGCCTCGATCATGGGCGCATTTTTGAGCATTGCCTGCGACCACACCACGACTACCGCATGCGCCTTGGTCGCCGGATCTGTCGCGCCAGGCGATTGCTCAGCCTCGCGACGGAGGACCGAATGGCCCTCGGCCGCGAGCTCCGAACTCAAGCGGCACGAGAAGGCGCGGGAGTCGGCCGCGTGCAAAATGGCGATTTCGCCCATAACCTCTATGAGTTCCGTTGCGGCGCCGGAATGAGCGCAGCGACGCGCGGCAAAACTGCGTCGCGTCGGGGGCCGAAAGCAATCGCGTATTTCGCCCGCCCGACTTAAAGATTGGCAAGCGATCTGTTCTTGCTATGTTCTGATTTTCAAGGCATGGTGCCGGCGCGTGCAGGACTGGGCAGGACGGGCATGGTCGCGCAGCTAACGACATTTGCGTTTCACGGCGTCGATGCGCGGCCGGTGACCGTTCAGGTTCAGGCGGCGGGCGGGTCAAACGGCTTCACGATTGTCGGCCTTCCGGACAAGGCGGTGTCCGAGGCGCGCGAACGCGTCGCCGCCGCGCTCGCCGCGATCGGCCTCGGGCTGCCGCCGCGCCGGATTGTCGTCAATCTCGCGCCTGCCGATCTGCCGAAGGAGGGCAGCCATTTTGACCTCGCCATCGCGCTCGGCGTGATGATCGAAATTGGCGCCGCCCCGCGCGACGCCGCGGAAGGCTATGCCGTGATCGGCGAATTGGGGCTCGACGGCTCGATCGCCGAGGTCGCCGGCGCATTGCCGGCGGCGGTGGCGGCGAACGCCATGGGCCTTGGGCTCATCTGCCCGGCGGCATCCGGCGCTGAGGCGGCATGGGCCGGAGGCGACGCCGAGATCGTCGCTCCCAGAAGCCTCATCCAGCTGATCAATCACGTGAAGGGCGTGCAGGTTCTCTCGCCGCCGGCGCCGGGCGTGGTCGAGGGTCCGAAGTCGTTTGCCGATCTCAAGGATGTCAAGGGACAGGAAAGCGCCAAGCGCGCGCTCGAAGTCGCGGCTGCCGGCGGCCACAATCTCCTGATGATCGGTCCTCCGGGGGCCGGAAAGTCCATGCTTGCGGCGCGGCTTCCGGGCATCCTCCCGCCACTGTCGCCCGAGGAGATGCTCGAAGTCTCCATGATCCAGTCCATGGCTGGTCTCCTGGAGGGAGGCCGCCTGACGCGGGCGCGCCCCTTCAGGGCGCCGCATCACTCCGCGTCGATGGCGGCGATGGTCGGGGGCGGCATGCGCGCAAAGCCGGGGGAGGCCTCCCTCGCCCATCGCGGCGTCCTCTTTCTCGACGAACTGCCGGAGTTTTCGGCGCCGGTCCTCGACAGCCTCCGCCAGCCGCTCGAAACCGGCGACGTCGTCATCGCGCGCGCCAATTTCCATGTTCGCTACCCGGCGCGCTTCCAGCTCGTCGCCGCGATGAACCCATGCCGCTGCGGCTATGGCCGGGCGAGCGGACGCGCCTGCGGTTCGGGGCCGAACTGCGAGGCGAAGTATCAGGCGCGCGTCTCGGGGCCGATGCTCGACCGCCTCGACATCGCCATCGAACTCGCGCCGGTGACCGCGGCCGATCTCACGGCTGCGGCGAGCGGCGAATCCTCTGCCGTGGTCAGCGCGCGCGTCGCGGCCGCCCGGGGGGCGCAGCTGGCGCGATCGAGGGAGCTCGGCCTTGGCGAGACTCTGAATGTCGCCCTTCCCGACGGCGCGCTCGCTCGGGTCGCCAGGCCCGACGCCGATGGCGCTGATCTGCTGGCGCGCGCCGCCGAAAGGCTTGGGTTTTCTGCGCGCGCCTATCACCGCATTCTGCGCCTTGCGCGTTCGCTTGCCGATCTTGACGGCGTCGACGCCGTCAGGCGCCGTCACATTGCGGAGGCCGTCAGCTATCGGCGGCGGGACGCCGCCGGTTGGTCGGGCGCGGCGGATGAGCGCGCCACAGCCCGCGCGCCAGGATCATCCTTACACGGCGCTTAGCCGGTCCGGATAAAGTTTGATGCAAATTCGCGTCCTGAATTCAATGCTGCGTTCACCACGCCGCCTAACCGAAAATTGAGCCGCGGCCGCGATAGTTACCCCGGACCAAAGGGGGCATGTCGGCAGGATGGAGAAGGCGGATAGCGGCGTAGACGGCTTTGGCCCCTTGATCGCCCTGACCGACGGCGAGGGCCGTCTGCGCTTCGTTTCTCGCAGTTTCGCGGCGTTTTTCGGCGCGCCCGCCGCTCGCTGGCATGGTCTTGAATTTGCGCCCGGCGGCATGAACGCCGGGGTGAACGCTCCGGCGCGATTCTCAACCGTGGCGAAGTCGGCCTCGGGCGAGGCGCGCATCAACTGGGAGGAAACGCTCCTCGACACAGGGGAGCGCCTCTATGTGGGAGAGCCGCAGTCCGGCGGCGGCGTCGCTGCGGCGCCGGGGACGCCAGCGAGCGAGTCCTCAGCCTCGAGCAAGGACCTCGCCTCCGAAACCGCCGGCGGCGCGAGTGCGGAACAGGCCGCGCCCTTGCGCATCCTCGCCACCATGAGCCACGAGATGCGCACGCCGCTCAACGGCATTCTCGGCATGACCGGTCTCCTGCTCGATTCGGGGCTCAACGCCAATCAGCGCAGCTACGCTGAAGCCGTGCGCGAGTCCGGGGCGGCGCTGCTCGCGCTCATCAACGACATCCTCGACTTCTCCAAACTCGACGCCGGCAAGCTCGAACTGGAAGAGGCCGCATTCGACCTCAACAGCATGATTCAGAGCGTCACCGAACTGCTCTCGCCCAAGGCGGCCGACAAGGGCATCGAACTCGGCGCCTTCGTCGAGCCGTCGACGCCCCGGCGCCTGTTCGGCGACGAAGGACGCCTGCGGCAGGTCATGATCAATCTGGTCGGCAATGCGGTGAAATTCACTGATCGCGGCGGCGTCGCGATCGAGGCCGCCGTGCACGATGATGCCAGCGGCGGCGTCCTGCTTGAGGTCTCCATCCGCGACACCGGCGTCGGCATCCCCCTCGCCGCACAGCCCCACATCTTCAAGGAGTTCTCGCAGGCAGACCCGCAACGCGAGCGCCGGTCGCAGGGCACGGGCCTCGGGCTGACGATTTCAAGGCGCCTCGTGCGCGCGATGGGCGGCGACATATCGTTTGAGAGCGCGCCCGGCAAGGGCAGCGTATTCACGTTTACAGCAAGACTCAAGGCAGGCGAACGGACGGGAATTGTCAGAATTGATTCTGGCCCGGTAGTCGTCGCAACGAAATCCGCCACGCTTGCGCGCATTCTCGACCTTCACCTGCGCTCCCTCGGCGTGCGGTCGCTAAGCATCGTCGGCGACGCAGCCGCGGCGGCCGAGAGTCTCGCGGCGACTCCCGAGGCCACCCTGTTATGCGACCTCGGGATCGTCGATGGCGGCGGTGAGCATCTTGCTGAGGCTGCGCGGCGCTCGCTGGTGCTCGTGGCCGCCAATGAGCGCAGCGCCCTCGACCGGCTGCGCAACGCCGGATTCGACGGTTATCTGATCAAGCCCATCCGGCAATCCACGCTGGCGCGCGAGCTGGCGCGAGGGCCGCATACAGCCGACGCCGACGCGACGCTCGACGACGACCGCGTGCCGTCGCCCCAGCACGCCGCGCGGCGCGGCCGGCGCATGCGCATCCTGCTCGCCGAAGACAATCAGATCAACGCGGTGCTCGCGACGGCGCTCATCCGGCGCTCGGGACATCAGGTCGATGTGGCCGTCAACGGGATCGCAGCGCTCGACGAGCTGTCCCGCAACCAATACGACCTGATCTTCATGGACATGCACATGCCCGAGATGGACGGTCTTGAAACGGCGCGCCGCGTGCGCGCGCTGGCGACCCCGGCGGCCAAGATTCCGATCGTCGCCCTTACCGCCAACGCCATGGCCTCCGACCGGATGAAGTGCCTGGCGGCCGGCATGGACGATTTCCTTCCCAAACCCTTCGACCCCGCCGACCTCAACGCCATGCTCGACAAATGGCTGCCGCAGGCCGAACGCAAGGCCGCGGTCGGCTAGCCGAAAGGCGCGACCCGCCGGGGATCCGGGAGCCGACGGCGCCTGCCTTTCATCCGCCGCGAACGCGCGTAGAGTCTCCCCGTTCAGCAGGGAACGCGCATGGCGGCGAACAAACTGACCTGGCGAGAGCTTTTTGCTGCTCTGGGAAAACGCAAGTCTGGAGCCATGTTCGTGCTCGGCTTCGCCGCCGGGCTTCCCTACGTGCTCATCACCGGCACGCTGACGGCGTGGTTCACGAATGACCATATCGACGTGAAGACCATCGGGGTCTTCTCGTGGATCATCATCATCTATGGATTCAAGTTCCTGTGGTCGCCGGCGATCGACCGGTTGCCGGCGCCGCGCCTGTTCGACATGGGCCAAAGGCGCGCCGGCATCCTGCTGCTGCAGGGCGTCATCATCGCCGCTCTCGCCGTCATCTCGACCGCATCGCCGCAGACGCAGATCGGGCTCATCGCCCTCGCCGCCGTCGTCTGCACCTTCGCGTCATCTTCTCAGGACATCCTGATCGACGCCTGGCGCATCGAGGTCGCCGACGAGGAGACGCCGCTCGATCTTCTCTCCTCGGTCTATCAGGTCGGGTATCGGCTTGCGGCCATTCTCGGCGGGGCGGGCGCGCTCATCATGGCGGCGCGCATGGGGTGGAATACGACCTTCGTCGTGCTCGCGGCGCTGATGGCCGTCGCCGTCACCGGCGTCTTCGTCGCCGCTGACAGTCCCGTTCAGAACAAGAAGATCGGCGTCGGCGACGGCGCTCCTCCGCCGCGCTGGCGAAACTATGCGCTGACGCCCGTGCTGGCGGGCTGGGGCTGGTCCTTCGTCGCCCTGTTCGGGTTCATGGCCTATGCCTTGACCCGCCCCGATCTGGCCAACGCCCGCGCCTTCACGACGCAGATGGGGCCCCTTATCATTCTTGCGAGCGTCATTGCGCCGGTCGGCGCCGCTGCGCTGATGCTGCGCGCCGCAACGCTCGTCCCGCCGGCTGCGGCGATGCGGCCTTGGCCGCTGCAGGGCGCGTTTGACGCCGTATACGGATCGGTGCTGGCGCCGATGGCGGATCTTATTGCACGCCTCAAATGGGCGGTGCTCCTCGTGCTGATTCTCGTTCTTTCCTACCGATTTGCCGATCTTGTCTGGGGCGCGTTTGCGTTTCCATTCTACATGGGCGCGGAGTTCGGGGCGCTTGGACACACAAACGACGAAGTGGCGATCGCCTCCAAAGTGTTCGGCTCCTTCATGACCTTCTGGGGCATCGCTCTTGGCGGTCTCGCCATCATCAAGTTCGGACGGCTTCCCTGTCTTTTCGTCGGCGCGGTCCTTGCTGCGGCCACCAATCTCCTCTTCGCCGATCTCGCCAGCGGCGCCGTTGTGACCGACGCCTTCATGTCGGCGCTCCACCTCTATCCGGTCTTCAAGGTCTTGCAGCCGCTCGCGGATTTCCTGACCCTGCAGGTCGCCGTCGATGAGCGGCTGTCCCGACTGATGGTCGTCATTGCTGCGGAGAATCTGGCTGTCGGCTTCGCGAGCGCGGCCAATGTCGCCTATCTCTCATCGATCGTGAACGCCCGCTTCGCGGCGGTGCAATACGCGCTGCTCGCCTCGCTCACAATGCTGATCGGCTCTCTGGGCCGCGGAGCGCTCGGCGAGATGATCGAGGCGCAGGGCTACGCCGCCGTCTTCTACCTGACCGCGGCGCTCGGGCTCGTGGCTGTCGCCGCCAGCGCCGCCGAATGGTTCAGGCAATCGCGCTCCGCCCGGGCGGCGCCCCGGGTCAGCTTGTCGGGGTCGGCGCCGGCCCTCGCGCCAGGCACTGGTCAAGATCCGGCTTAGGCTCGCCTGAGACCTTGGCTGCCGCATCGAGCTGCCGCACGCGGGACTGGCCTTTTTCGTCAGGGTACAGAATGACAATGAGCGTGCAGGCGAGGAAGGGGTAGCGCCTGAACTCGCCCTTCCCTTCTGCGCGCCTGAGCGCCGGGACGCCAAGCAGATTGTCGATGGCGCGAGCTTCCTTGCCCTCAAGATCCGCCTTGCGGAGATAGGTCTTGCCCGAGAAAGTCTTCTGGGCCGGAACCGCCGCTCGCGGCTCTCCGGTCGTCGAGCACGCGGCGAGGACGGCCGCCGTCAGAAGCGCCGTCAGGAGTCTGCCTTTCGCCATCGCCGCCTCGCATTTGCCTGACCTGGAGCGCGACCTTATAAGCGCGCCCGGCCGCGGGCCGCAATGAGAGGGGTCTTCATGAACAAGAATGCGCTCGACGTCATCGGCGTCGGCAATGCGATCGTCGATGTGCTTGCAGAGGCCGACGACGCGTTCCTCGCCGTGCATGGCATCCCCAAGGGCGGCATGATCCTGATCGACGAGGCCCGCGCCCGCGAGATCTACGGCGCCATGAGGCCTGGGCGCGAAGTCTCGGGCGGCTCGGCGGCGAACTCGATCGCCTGCCTCGCCTCGCTCGGCGGCAGGGGCGGGTTTGTCGGCAAGGTCGCCGACGATGCGCTTGGCGAGATCTTCCGTCACGATCTTACTGCGCTTGGCGTCGAGTTTGCGACCGCTCCCCTCGCCGCCGGGCCGGAGACCGGGCGCTGCCTCATCAACGTCACCGAAGACGCGCAGCGCTCCATGTCGACGTTTCTCGGCGCTGCGGCGCTCGTATCGCCGGACGATATTGACGAGGAAATGGTCAAGCGCGCCGCGGTCACCTTCTTCGAGGGCTATCTGTTCGAACAGCCCGTCGCGCGCGCGGCCTTCATCAAGGCCTGCCGGGCGGCGAAGGCGGCAGGGCGACGGACCGCGATCACGCTCTCCGACTCAAGCTGCGTCGATCGTCAGCACGAGCATTTCATCGAGTTCATCGGGTCCCATGTCGATGTGCTGCTCGCCAATGAGCGAGAGGCTGAAACGCTGTTTGAGGCAAGCGACCTCAGCGTCATCGCCGGCAAGGCCCGCGCGCTCTGCCCGCTGACCGCCGTCACTCTGTCGGAAAAGGGATCGATCCTCATCCCGCGCGACGGCGACATTGTGAGAGTCGATTCCGTGACGCCCTCCCGCCTCATCGACACCACCGGCGCCGGCGACGCTTATGCGGCGGGGCTTCTCTTCGGCCTCGCGCGCGGCTTCGACCTGAAGCGCGCCGGGTCCTTGGGCTCGCTCGCAGCGTCCGAGGTCATCAGTCATTTCGGCGCGCGTCCAGAGCAGAGCCTCAAGGCCCTGGCCGCCCGGGCGGGCCTGCTCTGACGCTCTGCGACAGCTCCGCGGGCTAAAGCAAACTGGGCAGGGCCGCCGCCGCTCGGCGACATAATCAGTACACGATCTATGCCGCTCGCGGCTCCCGGCCGATCTTCTTCATTCATTTCTGAACGGCCGCGCGAGAAGGTCGCTGATGATCGCGTCCAGAGGCTTCACGCCTGCGACAAGATCGGCGACGCCCTGACAGATCGGCATCTCGACTCCGGCGCGGCTCGCGCGAGAGACAACGGCCGGCGCCGTCGCGACGCCCTCGGCGACCGAGCGCCGCGCGGCGAGTATCTCTGACAGGCGCGCGCCCTGCCCAAGCTCGATCCCGAGCGAATAGTTGCGCGACTGCGCCGACGACGCCGTCAAAATGAGATCTCCAAGACCGGAAAGGCCGGCCATTGTGTCGCGCTTCGCGCCGAGGGCGACGCCGAGCCGCTGAAACTCAGCGAAACCGCGCGCGATCAGCGCCGCCCGCGCGCTGTCGCCAAGACCGCGGCCCATGACCGCGCCGGCCGCGATGGCGAGCACATTCTTCACGGCGCCGCCGAGTTCCGCGCCGATGAGATCGTCCGACAGGTAGGGACGGAAATGCAGCGCGCCAAGCGTCGCGATCCAGCGCTCGCCGAGACCTCGATCGGTCGCGGCGAGCGTCACTGCGGTCGGCAGTCCCCTGGCGACGTCGCGGGCGAAGCTCGGCCCCGATAAAACCGCCCGGCGGGCCGAGGGCCAGACCTCGTCAAGGACTTCGGTCAGCATCAGGCCGGATTCCTGCTCAATCCCCTTCGAGCAGAGAATGATGGCCGCGCTGGCCGCCGCGACCTTGCGCAGCGACTGTAATGCGCTCCGCG
>CAYTVQ010000110.1:0-8771 GCA_964441615.1 uncultured Caulobacterales bacterium
CCGATCGCCGCGACGCCGGCCCACGGCGTATTCGTGGAAAACCGGCTCGCGGCCTATCATGCGCGCCATGGAGACGAATTCCGGGTGATCGCGCCTGTCCCGTGGTTTCCGGTCGCCGCTTCATGGGCAGGCCGCTACGGCGCCTATGCGCGGGCCCCGCTCAAGGAGGTCCGGCGCGGGGTCGCCGTCAGTCATCCGCGCTACATGATCCCCCCGAAGATCGGCATGACCTACGCGGCGACGGCGCTCGAACGCTGCTTTCTGCGCGCCGCGCGCGAAGCGATCGCTGATGGTTATGATTTCGACCTCATCGACGCGCATTATCTCTATCCGGACGGCGTCGCCGCCGTCCGCGTCGCGCGCAGGCTGGACAAGCCGGTCGTCCTCACCGCGCGCGGGACGGACGTCAACCTGCTGCCGAGCTATCCGCGCCAGCGAGAGATGATCCTTGCCGCAGTGCGCGAGGCCGACGCCGTCGTCTGCGTCGCTGGCGCGCTCCGCGACGAACTCGTCCGCCTCGGCGCCCCAGCCGAAAAAATCAGTGTACTGCGCAATGGCGTCGACCTCGACATGTTCCGCCCGCTTGACCGCGAGGCGGTCCGCCGCTCCCTCGATCTTGAGGGCGACGTCATCGCCAGCGTCGGCCACCTCACCGAACGCAAGGGGCATCATATCGTCATTGACGCCGTCGCCGGGATGCCCGATGCGACGCTGCTCATCGCCGGCGCCGGCGAGGAGCGCGAAGCCCTTGAACGACGGGCCGCCGAACGGAGCATTGCGGGGCGTGTGCGGTTCCTCGGCGCGATCGCGCTTGAGAAACTCGCGGAAATCTACAATGCAGCCGATGCGCTCGCCCTCGCCTCCTCCCGCGAAGGCTGGCCCAATGTGCTGCTCGAAGCGATGGCCTGCGGGACTCCGACGGTTGCAAGCCCGGTCTGGGGCTCGGGCGAAGTCATCCGCGACAGGGCGGCCGGCCGGCTGGCTTCCGCCCGCACCGCGCCGGCGCTGAAGGAGGCGATCGGCGGCGTCCTCGCCGAGCGCCCCCGGCGCGCCGACACGCGCCGCTACGCCGAACAGTTCAGCTGGGACGAAACTTCCGACGGGCTCAAGGCCGTTTTCGAGAACGCCGTCGCCAGGCGCGAGGCGGCGCGCAGGGTTCGCTTCGCGACCCTCAGGATCCCCAGCGGCCGGCCCCGCCTTGTCATTACATCGGACACGGAGGAATGTTTCGACTGGAACAGGTTCGACCCGGCCCGATACAGAATCTGTCCGCCGGCCGATCTCGACCGCTTTCAGAAGACGGCGGAGGCGTTCGGCGCCGCGCCCATCTACCTCCTCACCCAACCCGTGATCGAGGATGCCGCTTGCGCGGCCTATTTCAGAGACCTGGCGCAATCGGGGCGCGCGAGCCTCGGCCTGCATCTGCATCAGTGGGTGACGCCGCCGCCCGGCGGCTTCGAAGGAGCCTATTATTCTTTCCAGTGCAACCTGCCGCCGGCGGTTCACTCTGAGAAGGCGACAGCGCTCGCCGACGCGTTCGAGCGCGCCTTCGGCCATCGCGCCCGCGCCCACCGCGCCGGACGCTACGGCATCGATCGGCGGGCCTATCTCGATCTCGCCGAAGCGGGCGTCGCCCTGGATTTCAGTCCCTGTGTCGGCTTCGATTTCTCCGCCCAAGGGGGCCCTGACTTCAGCGACGCGTCCAACCTTCCCTTCCGGGCGGACGCCGGCGGACGCCCGATCGACGTGACGCCGGTCTGCGGCGGCCGCGCCATGCGGCGCTCGCGGGTTTTTCTGAGGCGCCGTCAAAACGATCCGAATTTCGACAGGCGCCGCACGACTTCCTCGCCTCTGACCGTCGCCGCGCGCCTAACCTGCGAGAATGTGCGCCTTGAAGAAATGAAGGCGCTGACGCGCCGCCTCGTCGCAGACGGAACTCCCGTGCTCACCTTCAGCTTCCATTCGACGACGTTCACGGCTGGCGGCAACCCCTATGCGAAGACCGAGGCGGATGTCGAACGACATCTCGATTTCTGCGCACGCTATTTCGAGTTCTTCGCGAAGGAGATGGGCGGCGAATTCCTCTCGCTCGAGGACCTTGAGCGGCTTTACGCTTCGGCAAGCTTAACCCCGGCTTAACGCGCGGCCCCTAGATTTTGCCGGCAAGAATTGCCGAGCGAGGGGTTATGGATCTGCTGGAAGTCGGACGCATGGTCTTCGCGCTCATCGCCGTGCTCGCCATGATCGGTCTGCTTGGGCTCGCCGCGAAGAAGGCCGGCCTGCATGCCGGCGCCTCTCCGCTTGGCCGCAAGCGGCGCCTCGCGCTGGTCGAAAGCCTCGCGCTCGACAGCAAGCGCCGCGCCGCGATCTTGCGCTGCGACGGCAAGGATCACCTCGTCATTCTCGGCCCGGCGTCCGAACTCCTGATCGAATCCCGCGAGGCCCCGGCAGCCGACGCCGGCGCGCCGGCCCCGGTCCTTCCCTTCCTGCGCGAGGCGCCGGCGCGTCGCGAACCGGTCGTCTCGGCCGATGCGGCCTGACGCCATGCCGAAGCGAAGCGCGAACCCTGATCGCCGCGCGCCCTCGTTCTGGAGGCGCGCGCTGGCGATCGCCGTTGTTCTCGCCGCACTCCTGCCGACCGCCGCCGCGGCGCAGACTCTGACGCTCGACATGGGGCAAGGCGGACTTTCGGCGCAGATCGTCCAGCTCGTCCTGCTGCTGACGGTTCTCTCGCTCGCGCCCTCCGTCCTCATCATGATGACGAGCTTCGTGCGCATTGTGGTCGTGCTCTCGCTGCTGCGCACGGCGATCGGCGTTCAGGCGAGCCCGCCCAACCCCGTCATCATTTCGCTGGCGCTGTTCCTCACCGCCTTCGTCATGGCCCCGACTTTCGGCGCCGCGTACAAGGCCGGCGTCCAGCCCTTCATGGCGGAAGAGATGCCGATCGAGGAGGCGTTCCCGAAGGCGATCGCGCCCGTGAAGGACTTCATGCTGTCGCAGACGCGCGAGAAGGATCTCGAGCTCTTCTTCGCACTCGCCAAGGTCGAGCCGACGACGCCCGAGGCGACGCCGCTCCACATCGCGACGCCGGCCTTCATGATCTCCGAACTGCGCCGCGCCTTCGAGATCGGCTTCCTCATTTTCATCCCGTTCCTCATCATCGATATGGCCATTTCTGCGATTCTCATGGCCATGGGCATGATGATGCTGCCCCCGATCGTCATCTCGCTGCCCTTCAAGCTCATCTTCTTCGTGCTGATCGACGGCTGGCGCCTGATCGCCGGCAGCCTCGTGCAGAGCTTCGGGACCGGGTAGACATAGCCGAGCAATTGATCGGCACAGCGATTATTATCTTGTGGAAATATTCTATTTGCTCCCCCCCACAGGGATTTTGCTATTATTTATGGTGTCAATCTTGCGGCTTATGTGAAATCGGCTTTTTACCTTGCCATCTTTTCGGCGCTGTTAGCGTCGCCGTCGATAGCTCAAGCGTCCCCAATCGATGAGATCTTTGTCAGGGATGCCTGTCATGGCATTTACTGCGGCACTCGCGGCTACATCTTTAGATTGTTTGGCGGCGCGGCTGGCGGGGCCGGCGGGAGCGCAGACTGAGGAGGCATTGCGCCGGATTTCCTCAGCTGCTTTGGACAACTTGGGAAGAGGGGACGCCGTTGAGCTGCTCAATCGAGGTTGATGAGGTCACGGTAGATCCGACTCCTCCAGTGCCGGGGACGGGCGACGTTTCTGTGACGGTCAACAGCAATTATGGCGTCGATCCCGATGGAAACGGCGTCCACGACTTTGTAATTCATGGTCCCGCGATCATTGTCGGCCGAGACGCCAACGGAACGGGAATTCCCGATCTCTGGGAAGGGTTTGTCATGAACGGGCTCGCTTGGCAAATTCCGTAGCACCGTTTCGATGGGGACGGCTCGGCCCATCCTGGTTGATGCAATGCCAAGGCGCTGGATATGTTCGGTTCTCGCGTTGACGATCCCTCAACTCGCGTTTGCATTGCCGCAGGAGCCCGCTGTTTGCTCGCGCTATGAGGAATCAGCGGGCGACGCTCTCGCTAACGGCCCGGACTTGATCGGTCTGGAATGTCTTGTTTCAAACGAGAACGCCACGTTCAGGCTGAAACGTCAGGGGCTTGCGCCTAGCACCGCCGCGCTGGCCGAACTCAATGTTCGCTTTAGGAGGGGCGGTAAAGGCGAGGATCTCGGCGAGTTGTTTCAGGGTTGGCTTCGCGACCATCCCTATGCGCCATCATCTGAAGTTGCTTCCGTGATTGCCCTCCTTGCTTATGACAAGCTTCAAAATCAAGAATTGAGAAGTGCAGCGGCCCTACAGGCGCTTGGTCGCGCCAATCCAACGGCGAGCGCCGCGTATTACGCCATAAGCGCGATTGAATCGAACCAGGATCACGGCTCGATCCAAGTTTCAGGCGCTTCGGGTGCGGTCGCGAGAGTAACGAACTCGCGGCTTGGTCTGCCAATGATCCAGGCCCAGCTCGGGGCTGCAACTGCAAGCGCTTTGATCGATACCGGTTCTTCAGCTTCATTTGTTTCTGAAGAGCTAGCAACTAAGTTCGGATTTACGTTTTTTCCCAATGAGGTTTTTAGATTCGACAGTTTCGAAGGGGGCGCTACTGCTCGGGTCGCGTTGGCGCCCCCGATTAGAATCAATGACCTCACCATAGAAAACGTTCTATTTCTCGTAACCCGCGAATCGCCCGGCCTGATTCTCGGTACGCCTGTAATGAGAGCTCTCGGCGTAGTTTCGTGGATTGGCGGCGGGAAAACCATTGCCCTCGGGTCAAGCGCGCCACGAGCTGATTGCCTGGGGATTTCAGGACAGCTGAGCCAAGATGCCGGATGGATTTCGTTTTATCCAAAGTTCGACAATCTGCCCGCGCCTGCAGTGTTCGATACAGGTCTGCCCTCTTCATTCCTCAATCGGTCGCCGGTCAAGTTCTACGCGCCGAAAACGCGTCTTGAAGCCAAGGCGAAATATGCGAGCAAGCTTGAACGCAATGGCCGCACTTGGATCAGCGTAGTCGGCGCTCCCAAGCTCTTGATGGGATTGGGCGAGGGTAGCGTAACCTTGCGGGACGTACCGGCTTTCGAATTGGACGCGCTACGATTTGAGGGTAGCGCTGGACACTTCGGCATCGACTTACTGCAAAAGACCGGAGTGTTTCTGTACGACTTCGATACGATGACCTATACGGCTTTGAAGAGGGGCCATCCTCGTGTGAGTATGTGTTTGGGGGAAGCGGCGAAGGGCAAGTTGAACTAGAATCGGGACCCATAAACTGATTTGCGTTTCGCGCGAAGCGTGATTCACGGTCTCCGGAAGAGACCTTCGATGTGCGACGGTTTTTCCATCTGAATGCGGAGCAGTTCGCGAGGATCATGTCGCATTTGCCGACCGCCGCCGCGGCGCAGACTCTGACGCTCGACATGGGGCAGGGCGGACTTTCGGCGTCCGGTGAGCCGGGGTCATGGGTGAAGCCCCGTCCGCCGACGCCGGGTCGTGTTGCCTCTTGCGTCATGGACATGAGCGCGGGTCCCGAGGCCGGTGACCACGGACTGCGACACGCAGCTGGATGCATCATCGGAGATGGTTGAGGACTCTGTTGTCGCCATGATTGCGGGCGCTGGCGCCTCCGACGCCAACGCCATCGCGCTCCTGCGCGAAGTCATCAGGCGGCGCAGCCAATAGTCCGCCTCCTCGAGCCGCCGTCGGGGAATGTCGCCTCCCCAGGCGCTGACTTTCTCGATTGATCGAGATCCAAGCTTCGCGCCGTGACGCAGGGATCGAGACGGTCACGCTTCGGCGCAAGCCTGCGCTCGCGCTCGCGCATTGCGCCCTAGTTTTCGGGATCCGGCCGGACGTCGATGGCGAGGAGCCCCTTGGCGCCTGAGGCGAAGGAGACCTGAAGGCGCTGGCCCTGCATCAGTTCGCCCATGCCGCAGCGCCGGAGCGTCTCCATGTGCACGAAGATATCCTCAGTCCCCTCGCCCCGGGTCAGGAAGCCGAAGCCCTTGGCGCGATTGAACCATTTGACGGCCGCGCGCACAAAATCTCCGGCCGGAGTCTGGGATACGATCGCCGCCACCGTTGTCGCCGTGCTTTCATCGATGGCGATTATCTTGGTCGCCTGCAGACCCTTGGGCCGCCGCACCGCCTTGCAGTCCACCGTGGCGCCCTCGCGCGCTGTGGAGCGCCCGGCGTCCCGAAGGCAGGAAGAATGAATGAGAATGTCGCCTTCGCCGCTCGTCGATACGATGAAACCGTATCCCTTGGTGGGGTCGAACCATTTGACAACGCCGCGCAGGGTCAGGACTTCTTCTTTGCCGTCGTCGCCGACGTCGCGGTCCAGATTTTCTGCCATGACTCT
The DNA here is from genome assembly GCA_964441615.1 of uncultured Caulobacterales bacterium. GTDB lineage: Bacteria > Pseudomonadota > Alphaproteobacteria > Caulobacterales > Parvularculaceae > Amphiplicatus. Next base: position 6,404 of record CAYTVQ010000110.1, read on the forward strand.
CGCCGGCTGCCCCCAGCGCGCGCCAACTCCGAACACCCTGTCGAAGTCCTGCGACGGCGCCCGTTCCCTCTGAGATGTTGTCGTTAACTATACCTAGGCGACGCCCCTCCTCCAACCCAACTGAGCGCCATTCTGGAAAGGTAGTCTTCCGCGATTCACCGGCCGGTTGCAACGTAAAAAGAAAATCGCGCCGTGCAGGGACATGCACGGCGCGAATGTTATCACACCTCAAGCCGTCGCGCGCTTTTCCACGTCCGAGAGGAACTTCGAGGCGAGCAGCACGAAAACGTCGAAATCGGACTTGATGTTTTCGATCGATACGCCGCCTGCGGAATTTCTATCCATCTGGATCGCGATGTCGCCGTCGCCATCGACATAGGCGCGGCCGAATTTCACCTCGCTGTTCCATTTGGTGAGGAATTCATGCCCGATCTGACGGATGGAAAGGCTCGGAAACCAGGTAAAATAGGAAACATCCGCATCAGGACCGTCAACCACCACCACGATCGTGTAGTCGCCGACCCTCACCGCGATCTTGTCCGGCTGCAGGTCCTGCACCGAATAGCCCTCGCTCGCGAGCGCCCGCGCGATCTCCGCCTTGGTGATGCCCCCCGCCAGGGCGCCGCCCAACGGCGCCGCCGAAAGAAGCGCCGCCGCCACGACGCCTAACCAAACTTTCATCTTACCCCTCCAAGCCAGAAGGCTGAGTTTAACACTCCATTAATACTTGAGACCGGGGCCAAAGACAATTGGCGGCCGGCCGGCCGGGCGTTAACCATGCGCGGCGCCGGCCTGCAGATAAACAACTGTTCCGGCTCGGAAATCAGGCTGAAGCCGCGCGGCGCGGCGCGGCTGCGAACCGCGTGCGCAGCGCCAGCGCCGGGCGCTCGACCAGATGCCAGGAGGCCACGGCGAAAGCGACCGCGCCGAGCGTGCTCGCGATGAAGTTCATGAGCGCCGGTTGCCCTGGCGAAAACGCGAAGACCATCTGCTGGATCGGGAAGGCGTAGAGATAAACGCCGTAGGAGTAGTCGCCGGAAAGGATCACCTTGTGGCGCGGCGGATTGAGCAGGCCGAGCGACACGGTCGCATAGGCGACGGGCAGAGGCGCGAACCCGTAGAAGAGAGGCGATCCGAGCAGGACGAGGCCAAGCCCGAAGGCGGCCGCGGCGCGGACGGGACTTAGAACCACACGCTCGCGGAAGAGAAACAGCGCTGCGCCGGCGAGAAAGGACAGCACGAGGATGCGGCGCGGCTGCACCTCGGCGTCAAGCGCGTTCTGGTAGTTGAACGGGTTGGCGTCGTGAACGCCGAACGACGCCAGGTCAGGCAGGAATGCAGTCGCGCCCACGACGACGCCGCCGGCAAGCGTTGCGCCGAGCAGGAAGAAGGGTCGGCGCATGAATGACAGGAGGTAAAGGATTGTGAGCGCGATATAGCATTCGAGTTCGTAGGGAACCGTCCACAGGCCGCCATTCACCGCCGTCACCGGATGGTCGGCGAAGACGCCGGGCAATTCATAGTTCACGATGCCGACCGCGTTCGTGAAATATGCGAAGAAATCCCGTGCAGAGAAATATTCGCCGAGCGCCAGCGACGTGAACAGCGGGCCGAGCAGCAGCGCCGACAGGAACACCTCGACTGCGAGCGCCGGGCCGATGCGCAGGGCCCTGAAAATCAAGAACACCTTGATCGATGGCGTGCGGAACAGGCTCGCAGTCACGAGAAAGCCCGAGAGCGCGAAGAACATCGGCAGGATGACGCGCACCAGCGAGCCGAGCGGCGAGCCGAGAAGCGCATCCGCCGCCTCGCGTCCCTGCGTGATCGGGATCGAATGCCAGGCGAGCACCGACAGGGCGAGCGCGATGCGCATATAGTCGAAGCCCGAGGTCGCGCCGCAGGCGGACATTTTCGCGCCGATGGTCATGCGCGGGCGGGCGGCGGCTGGCGTTGCGGACATGCGATCTGCGCAGACAGGATTTCCGCCGGCACTCTGCGTCGCGGTTGCAAAGCATCCGTTAATTCCGCCGACGAAAAGCCGATGCGCGGCGCGCCGCGATCGGGGGAGTGAACGCTCCAGGACGCACCACGCAAAAAGGGCGGCCGAAGCCGCCCTTTGCATTCGTCTCGCCGCAATTCGGATCAGGCGCCGGCGGCGGCGCCCGTGTCGATCTTCACGCCGGGCCCCATGGTCGAGGAGATCGATATCTTCTTGATGTAGGTTCCCTTGGCGCCCGAAGGCTTGGCCTTCGCGACGGCCGAGATGAAGGCCTGCACGTTTTCCGCGATCGCCTTCTCGTCGAAGCTCGCCTTGCCGACGCCGGCATGGACGATGCCTGCCTTTTCGACGCGGAACTCGACAGCGCCG
>CAYTVQ010000111.1:0-8755 GCA_964441615.1 uncultured Caulobacterales bacterium
GCGCATGGGCCCATTCGATGATGCCCGGGATCTCATGCTCATTTGTCCCCTTGAGCGCCACGGTGTTGATCTTGACCCTGAGGCCGGCCGCAGCCGCCGCGTCGATGCCGCGCAACACCGCCGGGAGGAGCGGCCGGCGCGTCAGGCGCGAGAAAGTGCCGGCGTCGAGGGTGTCGAGAGATATGTTGATGCGCCTGACCCCGGCGGCGGCGAGTCCTTCGGCGAATGTCTCGAGCTGAGCCCCGTTGGTTGTGAGCGTCAGCTCGTCAAGGCCCGCGCCAATCCATGAGCCGAGGCGCCCGATGAGCGCTTCTATCCCCTTGCGGACCAGCGGTTCGCCGCCGGTAAGCCGCACTTTTCTGACGCCGCGGCGGATGAACGCCTTGATGAGACGTTCGAGTTCCTCCAGCGACAGAAGGTCCCGCCGCGGGAGAAACTCCATCCGCTCGGGCATGCAGTAGGCGCAGCGCAGGTCGCAGCGATCCGTGACCGACACGCGCAGATAGCTGACGGTGCGGCCATAGGGGTCAACGAGCGGACGGGCGGGGGCCTCGATCATGAAAATGGAGTAGCAAATCGGCGGCCGTAACGCACCACGTCGAGGCGCCTGCGCGCCTGGAGCGGCACAATGACGTTGCCCGGGCGGCGGCCGGCGCTTAGGTGGGGATTTGACCCTGATGCGGGCTTGGGGCGGGGCATGATTCCAGAGGGCCGCGAGAGCTTGATGCCGCAACGTATCGCCGTGATCCTTGCGGGCGGCAGGTCGATGCGCATGGGCGTCGACAAGGCGGCCGTTTCGTTTCAGGGCGAGCGGCTGATTGACCGTGTCGTTCGCCTGCTGCGGCCACAGGCGGATCGAATAGTGATATCGGGTCCGTCGAGTTATGGTCTCGACCTCGAATCAGTCGCCGATCTCGCCGATGCGCCGGCAGGACCGGCGGCGGGCGTCCTGTCAATGGCGCGCCGGCTTGAGCAGGAGGGCGAAGGGCATGGATTTGTCACGGCGCCGGTCGATGGTCCGTTTCTTCCGCCCGATCTCGTCACCCGGCTGACCGCGGTTGGCGGCTGCGCGGCGGCTGCGCACGGCGCGAACCTTCACCCGACTTTCGCATACTGGTCGCTCGCCGCCCTCCAGCGGGTGGAGGCGGCGTTCGTGAGCGGCGGGCCAACCTCGCTCATGCGCCTTGCGAGCCTTGCCGGGGCCGCGCGCGTCGAGTGGACGGATGGGTCAGTCTTCGCCAACATCAACTCAAGAGACGATCTTGCCCGCCTCGATCCGGACCCGCCATCGTGAACGGCGCCAACATCAACCCTTACCGCTTTTGCGTCGCCCCGATGATGGATGGGACGGACCGGCACTGCCGCTATTTTCACCGGCTGCTCAGCCGGCGCGCTCGCCTCTATACGGAGATGATCGTCGTCGAAGCGATACTGCGCGGCGACGCCGCACGTCATCTCGAATTCGATCCCGTTGAACATCCAGTCGCCCTGCAGATTGGCGGCAGCGAGCCGAAGAAACTCGCCGAAGCGGCGCGGCTCGGCGAAGCCTTCGGCTATGATGAAGTCAATCTCAATGTCGGATGCCCGTCCGACCGCGTGCAGTCGGGGACCTTCGGCGCCTGTCTGATGAAGGCGCCGGCCCTCGTCGCCGACTGCGTGGCGCAAATGCGGGCCGCAGCCCGCATTCCCGTCACGGTGAAATGCCGGATCGGAGTTGATGATCAGGACCCGGAGGAAAGTCTGTTTGAATTTGTCAATGACGTGGCGGAGGCCGGCTGCGAGGTCTTCATCGTTCACGCGCGCAAGGCCTGGCTCAAAGGACTCTCGCCGAAGGAGAACCGGGAGGTTCCGCCGCTCGACTACGAGCTGGTTGCGCGCCTGAAAGAGTCGCGCCCTGATCTTGCGATCGTTCTCAATGGCGGCGTCTCCACCCTTGACCAATGCGCTGCGCATCTTGAGCGTTTTGACGGCGTCATGCTCGGCCGCGCCGCCTATGGAGACCCCTACATGCTTGCGCATGTCGATGGCGCGCTGTTCGGCGATCATCATCCAATCCCGACCCGCGAGGAAGCGGCGCGCGCCATGATTCCCTACTTGCAGCGTCTCGCGGGGCAGGGCCGCAATCCCTGGCGCGCGCTGAGGCACATGCTCGGGCTCTTCCACGGAACGCGCGGGGCGCGCGCCTGGCGGCGGATCCTGAGCCGCGCGGGAACGCGCGCCGGTCCTGAGGTCATAGAGGAGGCGCTGGCGGCGATCGCCGCGCCCGCGTCCGTCAATGCCTGAACCATGCTAGCCGCAGACATCGCCGCGCACTGGCCGCTCCTTATCGGCGTGCTGCTTGCGGGCCTCGCCGCGGGCTTCGCAGGAGGCCTGTTTGGAATCGGCGGCGGCGTCGTGACGGTGCCGGCGCTCTATGCGGCATTCCGCTCGATCGGCGTCGCGGACGACGCCAGCCTCAAGACCGCGATCGGAACATCGCTCGCTGTGATCGTCGTGTCGTCCGTCCGGTCCCTTATTACCCATCGCCGGTCGGGGCATGTCGATGGGCGCATTTTGCGCGCCTGGGCGCCATGGATCGCGGCGGGCTCGCTTGCAGGCGGACTTCTCGCGCGTCATGTGCCGGCGATTGCGCTGACTGCGGTTTTCGCCGCTGGCGCGTTGTTTGTCGGTTGGCGGCGCCTGCGGCCGTCGCGAAAGACCTCAGTGCGGCAGCCCGCGGACCTTACGGAAAGGAGAGTCCACATCCCCATTGGCGTCGGAACCGGATTCTTCTCCAGCCTGATGGGGCTGGGCGGCGGCGCGGTGGGCGTCATGATCATGACCTGGTCCGGCCGTTCCATGCATCAGGCGATCGCGACGGCTTCAGGCTTCGGCATCGCTGTCGCGGTTCCCGGCGCCCTCGCATTCGCTGCGTCGGGGCTCGGACACCATGACCTGCCGCCCTTGTCGTTCGGATTTGTGAACCTGCCGGCCTTTGTCGCAATGGCGGCGATGACGACGATGACGGCGCATGCCGGCGCAATTCTCGCCCACAAAGTGAAGGGCGATTTGCTGTCGAAGCTGTTTGGCGCCTATATCCTCATTTCAGCGCTGGCGATTGTCCTTGATGCAATGCATGCGAGGGGAATTATCGGGTGAGACATCTTCTGATCGCGCTTTGCGCGCTTGGCGTTTTTGGCTGTGCGGCCGCTCCGCAAATGGATGCATTCCGCTTGGCGGTCGTGGGCGACAGGCTGTTCGTGCCCGTCAGGATCAACGGTGTGGAAACCGAAGCGCTGCTCGACTCCGCTGCAGAAGCGACGCTCATCGACGCCAGTTTTGCGAGACGGATCGGTCTCGCGACCGCTGGCGTCGATCTCGCAAAAGGAACAGGCGGCGAGCAGGACGTGACGTTCGCCCAAGGCCTGAATATCGAGGCTGTCGGTCTTGACCTGACTGGAGTCACGGCCGCGGTTCTCGATCTCTCCGATATCTCCGCACGGCTGATAGGCAAGCCGCTCACGGTGGTTCTTGGGCGCGAGCTGTTTGACGCCGCACGGCTCGAAATCGACATTGCGGACGGGACCATCTCCGCGGTCTCGCGAACAGACGCACCGGCAGGCGTCGAGTTGCCGCTGAAGTCGATGCGCGGCCTTGAGACCATTCCGATCAGAATCGAGGGTCACGAGGCCGATGCCGCTTTCGATCTTGGCAACGGCTCCGAGATGCTAATCGGCGCGGCCTTCGCCGCGCAGGCGGGTCTGGATGCGCCGGACCGGATTACCGGCGCCAGAACCGGCGGCGGCGTCGGCGGCGAGGTAACGCGCAAGCTGGTCCGCCTCAGGGAGATAGAGGTTGGCGGCGCGAGATTCGCGGACGTCGAGGCCGGCATAGACGAAACCGAAACCGCGGAGGCCGCCAATGTCGGCGTCCGCATCCTCAAGAACTTTCGCATCACAGTTGATTACGCTGACCGCCGCCTCTGGCTTCAGCCGCTGTCCGATGACTAGTGCGAATGTTCGTGAGCGGATGATGACGGCTCCGCCGCGCGCACCGGAGCGGACGCCATCAGGGTCGATCCATTCGAAAAAGTAATCGACACGTCCACGAAGGACCCTTCCTCAAGGGCGCCGGGAAGACCGATCAGCATGACATGGGCGCCGCCCGGCGCTAGCGACGCCGTTTCAGCCGGAACCTCGAACCGGTCCATTTTCGCCATGCTGACCGTGCCGTCTTCGCTGCGGCGCGTCTCGTGCAGCTCGACCGTTTCCACCCCGTCGGCGGCGACGGCGACGAGGGCCTGCGGCGCGCCTGTCCGATTGCAGACCGTGGCGTAAAGCGCCGTCGCTGTCTGGCCGGCGGCGGCGGGCCGGATCCAGAGGTCGCGCACGGAGATTTCGCCATCCGGCGCAGCCGCGCAGCCGCTCGCCGCCGCTGGCGCTTCTTCCCGCGCGCAGCCCGCGGCCAGCGCCAGTGCAATGATCGCCGCTTTTTTCACGATACCCTCCTTCAATTAGGCCGGCCGCCAGGCCGTTCCGTTTGCGCTGCGGCCGGAAACCGCTATGACGGCCGGACGCCTCGAGGAGCGCCGCCCCATGGACCCGATCGAAGTCGCACGGCTGCAAAAGTATTTCCGCACCAAATTCGGCATGCCCAGTGTTTCGGTCCGCCCCCGTTCCAAAAAGGCCGACTCGGCCGAAGTGTATATCGGCGATGAGTTTTTGGGAGTCATCTTCAGGGACGATGAGGATGGCGGCGTTTCCTATGATTTCAATATGGCCATCCTCGAGGAGGATCTGCCCGAACGGGACTGATCGCCGGGTCGTAAGCAAAGTCAGCGCAAAGGCGGTCTCTTGAATCGGGACGGACTTGGTCTTGTCGGCGGTGCGGCGGCGGATCGGCCGGTCGTTTCGGCCATGGTGCTGGCTTTCGGCCTGACGACGCTTGCTGTCGTCGGCGCGGATGAGGGCATGGGCGCGCCCGCTATTCGCCAGACAATTCTCGACCTTGTTGTCGGCGCGGGGACCATTCTTGTCGCGCCTCTCCTGATCTCGGCATTCGCCCCCGGGCGCGCCGCCGGGCGACTGGCGCTGTCGCTCGCGATCGCAGCCCTGGCGGCGACGGCCATCCTTGTCCAGCCCACAAAATGGCTGGCCGCCCCCGCCGAGATGGCGCCTTCGATTGCGGCGGGTTCGGCGCTGGCGGTCATTCTCATTGGCGCCGTCCCGGCGCTCGGTGTTCTGACCCGCAACGCCGTTCTCCCGGTCATGGCGGCGCTGCTGGCAAGCATCGGCGCGCTGGGGTTCTTCGCCATCGAAGGCAGGCCTGACGCGCCTTATGTCGGGGCGGCGGCCGGGCTGGCCCTCGCCATCGGGGCCGCAACCGGTTTTGTCGCCCTGTCGGATTTTGTCGACGAGTTTGCGCGCGGATCGGATCGGCGGATCGCCGCCGGGCGGGCGGCGCAGGAGGGCGTCGGTCCCCTCTTCTTCGCCGTCGCAATTGCGGCCGCCGCCTTCGGCCTACTTGGCGGCGAGGCCTCCGGCGAGAACCTCGTCGGGGCCGGACTGACGGGCGCCTCCGTTCTGCTGACGGCTGCGACGGCCCTCGTCATGTCTGCGGCGGCCCTCTCGCTGAAGCGCACGAGCGAAGCCGTCGCCGTCGAGGAGAACCGCCGTCGCCAGTCCTTCCGCGCATATTGGCGCCCGATCCGGCGCGCGCTCTCGCCAGCTTCCGCCAATGCGGCCGTCGCCATCGCCGCCATCGCGGTCATGGCCATCGCCTTCAACCTGACCGCGCCGGTCTCAATATCGCTGGTGCTGTTCATCGTGGTGGCTGGCGCGATTGCGGGCCTCATCTTCTTTTCCCTTCGGGCTGGGCTTTTCGTCTTCTTCTCCCTGCTCGTCAGCGTGGTGGTGTCGAAATGGTTCTGGCGCGAAGTCGGAGCCCCCGAGGTCACGGAGTCCGCCGAGGCGGCGGCGCTGGCGCTCACCGCCGCGCTTTATGGACAGCTTGCGCTCTCCTGGCGCGAGGCCCGCAGTCCCCGATTGAACGCCCGCGAGACCGCTGAGGCCGCCATGATGAGAGCCTTCCCAATTTACGCGGTGAGCGCGCTGGTCGGCATGACGGCGTTCTTCGCCCTGGGCGCCGCCGGCGTCTGGCCCCGGGGCGCGACCGCGGCGGCGGAAGCGGGCGTCCTGCTCACCATCGGTCTCGTGCTCGGACCGGCGCTGATGACGGCGCTCAGCAACGCCGTCCGCCGTGAACTCGCCTGACCGGCTCAGTCGGCCCTGACGACGAGCGCTTCGACGAAAGCGGTGACCTTGGCGTCGATGGCCTTCCACTCTTCGAGCAGCCGCCGCTTGTAGCGATAGCTGACGGCGACGCCCTCCGTGAGTTCGAACTCCCGCCAGCAGTCAGGGCTGCGGATGTCCTCGCGCTCCTCGAAGCAGAAGAGGGCCATGGTCCGGCCCTTGTCGGTCTGCCCGAGAAACAGCTCCGTATCCGAATAGCCATTGGTCGGGACGTTCATCCGCGCATCCTTGAAGGTGTATTTCACCAGCTGCAGCGGCGTGCGCGCGCCGCGGCGGTCGTTGGTCTGCGGCATGTAGAGCACGTCGATGCGCTCCTGTTCGTCAAACGCCGACTTGCGCGCGAAAATCATGATGTCGATGCGGCGCGTGTCCTTCTTGTTTTCGAGGAACTCTTCGCGCCGCGCAGGCGAGAATCCGGTGAGCGTCGGCCACAGCGCGTACAGAGAGACCTCGTCGCGCTCGCCCCCGCGACGGTCCCGCGGATAGACAGTGTAGTTGGAGGGCGCGCGGAACAGCACGCCGTTGACCGTGAATTCGACCGGCTCCTCGTTGAGTGAAGGGTTCGGCGCATTGCCCGAGAAATCATCGACGCTGGGGCCGACATAGATATAGAGGAAGACCGCGCACAGCGCGAGCGTCGCAAGGAAGATGCCGAGCGGATAGCGCCAACTCGACTCCTCCCGAATCTCCTCGCTCGAAAACCCGCCGCCCTTGGCCATTGTGCGCTACCCGACTGCTGATATCGCTCTTACCACAGCGGCCGCGCTCTCGGGAAGCGCGCCGGCCGGGCTGCTACGGCTGGTTCTCAAAGGCGCCCTTACGGGCCGACCGCAAGGCTTGCGGCGTCCGGTCGCCTTCCGGCGGCGGGTCGATGACCTCGGGTCGGCGCTTTCGCGCCGGCCTACGCTCTGCCTACAGACAATGCCGCGTGCGGCGCTCACAGGCGGAACGCCTCCAGGGCCGCGCGCGCGATCGGTTCGCCCCATTCCTGCACGAAGTGGCCGGCCTCGGCGACCTCCATCGGGGGCGGGCAGCCCCTGATGATCGAACGCAGGAAGCGCATGGCCGGGGGCCCGAGGACCGGATCCGTCATCCCGATCGCCATGAAGGTCTCGCCTTCCCAAGTCTCCTTCCAGAAGCGGCGAGCCCTGAGCGAGGTCTCAAGGCCCTGTCTGGAGAGCGGCGTCAGGTCGGCCGCGCCCTTCTCCTTCAGCATCACGAGTTCGGGAAACCGGCGCACGCCGCCCTTGTAGGTCTGATCAGGGAAAGGCGCGGCGTAAGCGGCGGCTTCGGCGTCGGAGAGGATGGGCGTCGAGCGTTTCATCAGCGCGCCGACGTCAAGATCGGGCTGCGAGCGATTGAAGGCGCGCCAGGCGCCAAAGCCTTCGCCCGCCTCCTCGCCGCCTGGAAGGCCGGTATTCATGACGAGCAGGCGCGAATAGCGGCTCGGCGCCGCCATCGGCAGGGTCAGTCCGAGGACGCCGCCCCAGTCCTGCACGACGAGACAGATGTTCCGAAGGTCCAGCCGCTCGACGAAGGCGAGCAGCGAATCGCGATGGAAATGATAGGTATACGCGTCGTCATCGACCGGCTTGTCGGAGCGGCCGAAGCCGAACATGTCGACCGCCACGGCGCGATGCCCGGCGGCGAGAAAGACCGGTATCATCTTGCGAAAGAGATAGGCCCAGGTCGGCTCGCCATGGATGCAAAGGAAGGTCGCCCGGGCGTCCTTCGGCCCTTCGTCGACATAGTGAAGGCGAAGGCCCTCATATCCCTTGAGGTCCTCGATATAGTTCGGCCGGTAAGGCCAGCCCGGGAGGCTGGCGAAGCGTGCATCGGGCGTGCGCAAGGCTTTGATCGGCATGTCGGGCTCCGCGAAACGGCCCCGCCTTGTTCGCCCGGCCGCGGCGCCTCGTCCACAACTCGCCGCAGTCAGCGGCCGTCGCTTCGCGTCAGCGTCGAGAAAATCTGGAACATGAACTGCACGACGCCGATCGAAAGCAGCCAGACAAGCCCTGCGCCATAGGTTCCCAGTCCGGCGCCGCCGGGACGCCCGAAGGATCCGGCGGCCAGCAGCGCCGCCACCGGCACGCTGCCGAGAATGAAGAACCAGTAGAACCCCCAGCTGCGCGGCCGGCCCTTCAGCCGGAACACATAATCGACGCCGCCAATGCAGATGAGCGCGAGAAACGCGGCCATGGCGAGCGAGGCCCAGCGAAAGACGTCGGCCGGCGCCGCGCCGCCGGCGAGAGCCGGGACCGGTCCCGTAGAGAAGGCAAGGGCGCCGACGCTCATCATCAGGAGATTGCGGATGCCCGCGATCTCCTGCGCCGACCAGCCATCCTCGCCGCCGCGAAAGGCGGTGAGCAGGCCGGCAAAGCCCGTAAGCGACACCGCGAGCTGGGCGAAGAGGCCAAGAACAGCGAGGGAGTCCATGCACGCCGGTTAGGAGGCTTCGGCGCCAG
>CAYTVQ010000112.1:0-8596 GCA_964441615.1 uncultured Caulobacterales bacterium
CCATGCCGAAGATTCCCGACGAGATGAAGCCGGCGATCGGAAAGTTCATCGCGCCCGAGGCGCTGTTCTGGTTCCGCTGGGGCGCCATGGTGACCATGATCGCGGGCCTCATCCTCGCCATGCTGAACGGCTATCTCGTGGAGGCGTTGACCTTCGGGCTCGCTGCGCCCGCGACGGAAGGGCAGATCTGCATCGGCATCGGCATGTGGCTCGGGCTCATCATGTGGTTCAATGTCTGGTTCGTCATCTGGCCGAACCAGCAGAAGGCGCTGAATATCGCCGACAAATACCCGAACCTCGACAAGGACGCGAAAGCCAGGCACGCGAGGACCGCGATGCTGTTCTCGCGCACGAACACGATCCTCTCCGTTCCCATGCTCTTCGCCATGGTGGCGGCGCAGGGCCTGTTCCGGATCTCGTAAGGCGCAGCATCCCCTCCCGCGCGCCCTCTCCCCTTCCAGAGCGCAGGAGGGGGCGCAGGAGTGGAAGGCGATAGGCCGCAGGCGCCCGCGCGCCAGATCCGTAATGTGCAGCGCCCCCTCCCCAAGGGGGAGAGGAACCCTTATTTTCGATGTCTTCGGGCGAAGGCGGACGAGGAAGCCGCCTTCCAATCAGGGAAACATCCATGCGTCTCATTCTCGCCGTCTCGATGATCGCGCTCGCCGCCGCCTGCTCGAAAAAGGAGAAGGCCGCCGAAGCGCCGGCGCCGGCGCCCGCGCCAATCGCCGAAGCCGCGCCGGTTCACGCCGTTCCGGCGGCGCCGCTCGCTGAACTCGAAACAATGCGGGCGAAATTCGCGAAGATCGAGATGAAGCCCGACACCGCGTTCCTGACGGAAGAAGAGCGCAAGGTTGTCAACCTTCTCATCGACGCCGCCGGCTATATGTCGGAAATCTATCTCCGCCAGCGCGGCGAGGGTCTCCCTGCGCTCCGCGCCGAAATCGCCGAGTCCGGTCACGCGGAGAAGTCGCTTCTGCTCGACCTCTTCGACCTTCATGGCGGGGTCTGGGACGAGACCGACCAGAACAAGGCCTTCTACGGGACGACCCCATGGCCCGAGGGCGCCGGCTTTTATCCGGCCGACATGACGAAGGAGGAGTTCGAGGGATGGATCGCCGCGCATCCTGAAGACAAAGAGGCCTTCATCAGTCCGTATACGGTCATTCGCCGCGAGGGCGAGAAGCTCGTCGCGGTTCCCTATTCGCAAGCCTACCGGGAGTTTCTTGAGCCGGCGGCCGCGAAGCTGCGAGAAGCAGCGGCGATCACGACCAATGAGAGCCTGAGGAAGTTCCTGACGCTGCGGGCGGACTCGTTCCTGAAGGACGACTATTACGAGTCGGAGATGGCGTGGATGGATCTCGACGGGGCCATCGAGATTGCGATCGGGCCCTATGAGACCTATACGGACGGCCTCTTCGGCTACAAGACGGCGTTCGAGGCCTTCGTCACGGTGAAGAACCCGGAGGAGAGCGCCGCCCTCGCCAAATACAAGAACTACCTGAAGGACATGGAGGCGAACCTCCCGGTCGAGGAGAAATACAAGAACTTCAAGCGCGGCTTTGAATCGCCGATCGCAGTCGTCGCGCAGGTGCATGGCGGCGGCGACAACGTGCCAGGCATCCAGACCATCGCCTTCAACCTCCCCAATGACGAGCGCGTGCGCGAGGCCAAGGGCGCCAAGAAGGTCCTGCTGAACAATGTCATGGGCGCGAAATTCGACAAGATCCTGGGGCCGATGGCCTCGAAAGTGCTGGTCGCGGAACAGGCCTCGCTCCTCATGCAGAAATACATGGGCGCGGAGACGCTCTTCCATGAGCTGTCGCATTCGATCGGGCCAGGCACGATCGTGAAGGACGGCAAGGAGACCTCGGTCACGGCCGAACTGAAGGAGCTGCATGCGCCGATCGAGGAAGGCAAGGCGGACGTCCTTGGCGCCTACAACGTCCTTTACATGATGAGCCGAGGCGAGATGCCGGTCGCGGAAAAGGAGAATTTCCTCGCCACCTATTTCGTCGGCATCTTCCGCGCCATGCGCTTCGGAATCGTCTCCGCCCATGGCCGCGGCGCGGCGTTTCAGTACAAATATTTCCGCGACGCAGGCGCAGCAGTCTGGGATGCGCAGGCCAAGCGCTACCGCCTCGATTTCGCCAGGCTCGAACAGGCGATCACGGACCTGACGCGCGACGTGATCGTGGTCGAGGGCGATGGCGACTACGGCGCCGCCAAAGCTTTTCTTGAGACCAATGCCGTCCTTGATGACGAGGCGAGGGGCGTCGTCGCCAGCATGGGCGATCTGCCCGTGGACATCCAGCCGGTCTATCCGAACCGGATCTGACCGCGTGGAAAAATCGTAAGTGGACAGGCAATACGGCCGCGACCTAGAACGCCGCCGCAATCCCCAGGAGAAACCCATGAAGAGAATCGCTCTTGCGTTCGCCGCCTCCCTTTTCATGACGGGCGCTGCCCTCGCCGGTGATCCCATGGCGAGCCGCTACGAGAACACCGTGACGCTCACCGATCCGACCGGCGCCGTGACCAAGATCTACTACAACAAGGACGGCACCATGAAGACGGTTCTTCCTGATGGAACCGAGGGCACGGGCAAATGGGCGGTCAAGGACGGCAAGCTCTGCGTCGTGTTCGATCAGGGCCCGAACGCCGGCATGGAAAGCTGCAATCCGCTCGCCGACCGCAAGGTCGATGAGGAGTGGGAAGTCCCGGGTCCTGGCGGGGTCGTCATCAAGGCCAAGCTGGTGAAAGGCCGCTGACATCCGCCAGCGGAAGCCGGCATTGGGCGCCGCCCGAAATCGAGGCGGCGCCTTTTCTTTTTCCGCCTAGGCCGCCGCCTTGCGGTATCGTTTGTAGACGGATGGAAGGTCGCGGAGCGTCTCCGTGAAGGCGATGCGGAGCCATTGGGCCTGCATCGCGAAATTGCCGCCGCCGGCGGCCGCGGCCGTCTCGATCTGCGCGCAGACCTCGCCGAGCTTCTTCGCGCCGACATTGAAGCTCATGCCCTTGAGGGCGTGCGCCGCTGACTTGATCTCTCTGGCGTCGCCCGATTTCATCGCTTTGGCGAGGCGCTGCGCGGCGGGCTTTGAATGCTCCTCGAACAGCTTCAGCGCGCGCGTGACGATGTCGCTCGACGCGCCGCCGAGTTGGGCCAGCGAAGCGAGCGTCGCCTCGTCGAACGCGGCCGGAACTGGCGGCGGGTCGCTCTGCGGTCTGGCCGGCTCAGTCTCGGGCTGGCTTTGAGCCTGACTTTCACTTCGAGCCTCGGCCTGCGCGCGGGCTTGCGCCGGGGCGGGGGCCAGGTCCCGCTCCTGTTCGGCCGGCTTCTCGGCGCCAGGATGGGCGCCTGGCGAGGGGAGCGCCGCATGCGCGGCGGACCTTCGCGGCGCGGCGATGCGCGCCGGCTGACGCTTTTCGGGCAGGAACGACCCGATTGCGGCCGAGAGCGCCGCAATGGTGAAGGGCTTGGTCAGATATTCGTTCATGCCGGCCGCGCGCCAGCGCTCGACCTCGCCCTGCACATGGGCCGTGAGCGCGATGATCGGCACGGCGCGCCGGCCGCTTTCGCGCTCGAATGCGCGGATGGCGCGTGTCGCCTCGTAGCCGTCCATGCCCGGCATGGAGCAATCCATGAGAATGAGGTCGAAAGAGCCGGCGAGCGCGGCCTCGACCGCCGCGCGGCCGTCGTCGACGATGGTCGCGTCGATATCGAGGCGCGCCAGGGCCTCGCGCACCACTTCGCGGTTGACGGCGCTGTCGTCGGCGGCGAGCACGCGCGCCCCGGAAAAGGAGGCGAACTCGCCCGCCGGCGCGGCGACCTTGTTCACGGCGTCGAGGCCGCGCAGTTCGCCGTAAAGGATGCGCCTGATCTGATCCATCACGTCGTGACGCGATAGCGGCTTGATGAGGAGATCCTCAGCGACGCCAGCCGCAAGCAGTCGATCGGGCGCAGCGTCGCCAAGCTCGGAGACGCAGATGCGCGCCGGCACCCACTGATCGGGCGCGCCTTTCGCCGCCGCATGGAAGGCGTCAAGAAACTCGGGCGCCGCAAAAATGATGTCCGCATACGCCATATGCGAGACGATGGCGCTTTCCCGGCTGACGATCTGCGTGGAGATGCCCGCCTCTTCAAGGTAGCGGGCGAGCATTTTTGGCGTCGCCGAGCCGCCGACCGCTATAATGGCCCGCCGATCTCCGGCTGATTCCATCACCGGGCGCGGGGGCTCGACGATGCGCGTGGGGTAGGCGAAGTAGAACCTCGAGCCCCTGCCTTCCTCGCTGGTGACGCCGATCGCTCCGCCCATGGCCTCGACGAGGCGCTGACAGATTGCAAGGCCAAGGCCCGTGCCGCCAAATTTGCGGGTGGTCGACTGGTCGGCCTGGCTGAAGGCCTCGAAGATCGTCGCCTGCTTCGCCTTCGGGATCCCGACGCCAGTGTCGGTCACCGAGAACTCGATGTAGCAGGCGCCATCAGGGCTGCGCACGCGCCGCGCGGCGACAACGACATCGCCGCTCGCCGTGAACTTCAGAGCGTTGTTGAGAAGGTTCGACAGGATCTGGTTGAGCCGCACCGGATCGCCCTCGATCTTTTCCGGCACATTGGGTCCGACATAGGCTGCAAGATCGATCGATTTCGATGAGGCGCGCTCCCAGAAGAGACCGACCACTTCGTTGATCACGTCAACGGGACTGACCGGAATGCGCTCGAGCTCGAGCTTTCCGGCTTCGATCTTCGAGAAGTCGAGAATATCGTTGATGATCGCAAGAAGGCCTTGCCCAGATTTCACGATCACGTCGGCGTAGCGCTTGTGGCGCGGCGGCAGCTCGGAATTGTTGAGGAGCTCCGCCATCACCAGCATGCCGTTCATCGGCGTACGGATCTCGTGGCTCATGGTGGCGAGGAATTCCGACTTCGCCCGATTCGCCCTTTCGGCGATTTCCTTGGCTTTCTCGAGCTCCTGCGTCCGGCGGCGCACGATGTTCTTGAGGTTGGTCTGATGGGCGAGCAGGCGCCGGTCGCGCTCCTGGATCTGGCCAAGCATGACGTTGAAGGAATCGACCAGAGAGCCGATCTCGTCTTCGCTTTTCTTTTCGGCGCGCTTGGAGAAGTCTCCCGTTCCGCGCACATCCTTCATGACTTCAGCGAGTTCGAGAAGGGGAAGGGTGACGCCGCGCTGCATGCGAAGCGCAATGATGAGGCCGATTCCGGCTGCGAACAGCGCGGCGACGAAGGCGTCCCAGATCAGCACCGAAATCCGCTCCGCCAGCGAGGCCGAGGCGGCATGAAGATGCAGCCAGCCGATCGTCTCTCCATCCTTGAGGATTGGCGACTTCACGGCTGTCGCCCCCTTCACCTGGTCGCCGAGTTCGATGAAGGTCGAATTGTCCGGAAGCTCCACTCTCAGCGACCTCACGGTCCGCCAGCGCAGGATCGCGCGCAGCGCCTCGCGGGCCTCGGCGCGGTCGCCCTCGCGGACGTCGCGGGCGATCGCCATGGCGAACACGTCAGCCGAGGCCTGCAGCTGCGCGGCTTCGCCTGCATCATACTGCGTGACTTCGCGCATGACCGAGGAGGCGGTCACGATGCCGACCGAGCCGAAGATGGCGATGATGACCAGCATCGTCAGCCGGCTGCGCAAGGTTTGAGCGGGCATGTTCAGGTTTCGACGCCGGATAAACTGGTTAAGGGTCGAAGCAATGTGCCGGACAAGGGTTTCCAATTGATTTCTTGCTAGAAATCGAAAGGCGTTCTTAATCTTCCGGCCACACTGTTGGCGGCGTTGAAAACGAAGGGGCTTCAGTTGGTCGAACCGGCCGCAACCCTGATGAAGTCCGCGCGCATCGTCCTCGCCGACGACGATCCGATCATGCGCGAGCTGGCGCGCGAGCGTCTGCTCGACGCCGGGCACAGCGTGCGGGCCGTTGCGGACGGCGCCGAGGCGCTCGAGTGGCTGCAGAAGGAAGGAGCCGATCTGGTCATTTCCGACCTCGACATGCCGATACTCACTGGCTTTGAGTTGACAGAGCGCCTCCGCGCCCTGCCGGGCCTTTCGGACGTGCCGGTCATCGTCATCACAGCGAGCGACAGCGGCGAGGCTGTAGATCGCGCCTTCGCCGCCGGCGCGACTTCCTTTCTCGCCAAGCCGATCAACTGGACGCTTTTCAATCACGCCGTCATGTTCGTGGTGCGGGCGAGCGAGAACCAGCGCGCGCTCCGTGCGGCGCTCGAACTCGCTGAATCGGGCGCCAAATTCAAGGACGGGCTCATGTCGGTCATGAGCCACGAGCTCAGGACCCCGCTCAACGCCATTATCGGTTTTGGACAGATTCTCAGCGAGCAGCTGGCGCGCGACAACGATCATCTGCACAAGGAGTATGCCGACTACGTCGTCGAGGGCGGCAAGCGGCTTCTTAATTCCATCTCTGACATGCTTCTGGCGTCGGATGCGCGCTCCGGCCCTATCGCGATCAACGAGGTCGACTGCGCCGTCGGCGACGTCGTGGAGCTCGCGCGCTCCAGCGTCGAGAAGGCGGCGGCTCTCGCCGAGACCGAGTTCGCGATCGCGCTCCAGGACCCCGAACTCGAATTCTGCTGCGATCGTCAGCTGGTGGCGCGCGCGCTTGCAAAGCTCCTCGACAATGCGGTGAAGTTCTCTCCGCGCGGGTCGCGGATCACCATCGGGTCGGCGCTGACAAGGTCCGGCGATCTCGCCTTTCTCGTGAAGGACAGCGGCGCCGGCATCGCCGAGGACCACCTCGCCAGGCTGATGCAGCCTTTCGCACAGACCGACATGTCCCTGAGGCGGTCGAAAGAGGGCCTCGGGCTTGGCCTCCCTCTCGTTCAGGCCATAGCCGACGCGCACCAGGCGGCGTTCAGGCTCGACTCGACGCAAGGCGAGGGATCGAGAGCGGTGCTGGTTTTTCCGGCGTCGCGTGTCCGGGCGCGCCGTTCCGAGGCCCGGGTGTCCGCGGCCTGATCGTTCAGCGCCGCGGGATTGACGCCGCGCTCCACCCGGCTATGACTGCGCCCCTCGGAAAGGGCGCGTAGCTCAGCGGAAGAGCACTACGTTCACACCGTAGGGGTCACAGGTTCGATCCCTGTCGCGCCCACCAGCGTCTTCGGTTTTTGCGCGGCAGGCTGTATGGCTCGCTCTGGATCCGTTGGAGAGCCCGCCCATGCCGACGCCCTATGAGGAGATCAAGAACGCCATTCGCGCCTATGGCGCGGCGGCGTTCCAGAATCTTCTGAGGTCGCGGGCTCTCGCCGAGGCCGTGATTGCGGGCTTCCATGTCTATCTTGGCTGCGAGCCGGAGAAAGTGGCGGGCGTGCCGGCGCAGGGGCCGTTCGATCCGCGCGAGCCTTACGGCGAAAAGGCCTTCAGCTTTTTCGGCCGCGAGGTCATCGTCCTGGAGCCGGTGAGTTTCGGGATTTCGCTTATTGTCGGCAATCTTGAGGATTCGGGCGCGCTCTGGCTGCGCACGGCCGTGGCTGTGGAGATCGCCGGCGACCAGTTTGCGGTTTTCGTGGGCGCCCAGCCGGAATTGCGCATCCCGCTCGACTTCGACGGGCGCCTGGAGCCCGTATTCAGGGCGCTGCATCGCGAGCTCCTTGACACTTTCGAGATCGAGACGCTCGAATTCGAGGACCAGCGCTTCAAGACCGGAATCGGGTTCCTGCCCAATCGCGAGAAAAAGCCGTGACGCGCGGGCGGCGCATGACAGGGAAATCGGCGCCATGACCTACGACTACGACCTCTTCGTCATTGGCGCCGGATCGGGCGGCGTGCGCGCAGCGCGCCTGGCGGCGGCGTCTGGCGCGAAGGTCGCGATCGCCGAGGAGCACCGCGTCGGCGGGACCTGCGTCATTCGCGGCTGCGTCCCGAAGAAACTCCTCGTCTATGCGAGCGAGTTCGGCCGCGCCTTTCACGAGGCCGAGGGCTATGGCTGGCGCGCCGGCGGGGCGTCCTTCGACTGGAAGACGCTGATCGCCAACAAGGATCGCGAGATCGACCGGCTGAACGGTCTCTACATCAAGAATCTGAAAGGCGCTGGCGCCGAGATCATCGACGGGCGCGCCGTTCTCGAAGGTCCGCATGCGATCCGACTCGCCGATGGTCGGCGCGTGGCGGCCGAGCGCATTCTGATCGCGACCGGCGCCAGGCCATGCGTCGATGAGACTGTCGGGGGCTGTGAACTTGGGATCACCTCGAACGAGGCGTTCCACCTGGACAGCCTTCCTCGGCATGTTGTCATCGCGGGCGGCGGCTACATCGCGGTCGAATTCGCCGGCGTCTTCCGCGGCCTCGGCGCCGAAGTGACGCTCGTCTATCGCGGCGCCGAGATCCTGCGCGGCTTCGACGCCGAAATCGCGGCGCGGGCGCATGCGGAGATGGAGCGCCAGGGGGTGCGCATCATTTGCGGGGCCGTCTTCTCGCGGATTGAGGACGCCGGCGGCGGCCGTCGCCGCGTCATGCTTTCGAGCGGAGAGGCGCTCGGCGCGGATCTCGTCTTCTGGGCCATCGGCCGGCGGCCCCCTGGCACTCGGCGGGGCCGTGCTCATGGTGCTCGCTCCCCTGGTGTTCCTGCC
>CAYTVQ010000113.1:0-8547 GCA_964441615.1 uncultured Caulobacterales bacterium
TTCTCTTCTCTTCCGTTGCGCATGTAGGTCACCCTCGCCGCGTCGCCGTCATTCTTGACGCCGACGCGATAGCGCAGGGCGCCCTCGTCGAACACCGGCTCGCCATCGATCGCGACGATGACGTCGCCTTCCTTCAACCCGGCGAGGGCCGCCGGTCCGCCCGGCCAGATCTCGTTCAGAATGGCGCCGGCCGGACGCGGCAGCTTCAGCGCGCGCGCGACTTCCGGCGTCACCGTATCGGAGGAGGCGCCGATCCACGGCCGCACCAGCTGGCCGCCGCTCATGGCCGAGCGGATCACCTGCTGAACGAGGCGCGATGGGACTGCGAAGCCGATGCCATTGGAGCCGCCCGAGCGCGAATAGATGGCGGTGTTCACGCCGACAAGCTGGCCGTTGATGTCGACCAGCGCGCCGCCGGAATTGCCGGGATTGATGGCGGCGTCCGTCTGGATGAAGAACTGGTAGTCGCTGACGCCGACCGTCGTGCGCGCCAGCGCCGAAACGATGCCGCTCGTCACCGTCTGTCCGACCCCGAACGGATTGCCGATGGCGAGCACCACGTCGCCGACCTCGATGGCGTCGGAATTGGCGAATTCGAGATAGGGCAGGGGCTCGCCCGCGTCGATCTTCAGGACCGCGATATCGGATTTGGGATCGGTGAGGAGAATCTTCGCCGGAAATTCGCGGCGGTCGGCGAAGACGACTTTGATCTCGGTCATGCCCTCGATGACGTGATTGTTGGTGACGATGAGACCGTCAGGATTGACGATCACGCCCGAGCCCAGCGAGTTCTGCTGGCTTGGACCCGCGCCGAGGAAGCGGTCGAAGAAGGGATCTCCCGTGGTGCGGCGCACGGTGCGGCTGGTGAAGACGTTGACGACCGCAGGGGAGGTTTTCTCGACGATCGGCGCGAAGGAGAGGTGAACGTCCGCCATCGATTTCGGCGCGACGCGCGGTCGCGACTCGATCTCGCTGTCCTTCATCGGGCCCGCGGCGGGCGCAGCCTTGGCGGGCGCAGCGGCGACGGTCGGCGAGGCTCCAGGTTTCGCGGCTGATTTCGTTTGCGGGGCGGGCTCGCCGCAGGCGCTCCCCATCAGCGCGAGCGCGCCCAGAACAACCGATGCCGCAAGCCTTCGCATGAATGATCCTCGTGCCGTCGCGGCGACTATATAGCGAGCGCGCACGCCGCTTTCAAAACTCACGATTTCGTTAGGACCGAATCGGCCGGTCACCAAGCAGGTAGCGCGGACCAGGCCCCCGCGCGCCGGCGGCGTCGTCAGGGTTGTAGATGCGGCAGACCTTTAGCGACAGGCAGCCGCAGCCAATGCAGGATGAGAGCGAATCGCGAAGCCGCGCCATCGCGCCGATGCGTTCGTCAAGCAGGTCGCGCCAGCCGCGCGAAAGCCGCGCCCAGTCCTGTTTCGTCGGCGTTCGGTTGTCCGGCAGCGCGGCCAAGGCCGCCTTTATCTCCGCGAGAGACAAACCGGCCGCCTGCGCCGCGCGAATGAAGGCGATGCGCCGCAATTCGCTGCGCGAGAAATAGCGCCGGCCCCCGGCGGAACGCGTCGTGCGGATCAGCCCTTCCGCTTCGTAGAAGCGCAGAGCGCTGGCGGCGAGGCCCGAACGGCGGGCCGCGGCCCCGATCGAGATCATGGGTTCGCTGGCGGACATCCTCAAAATCGTCTTGACTTAAAGCGCACTTTAACTTGCAGAAGGCAGCCCATGCAAGAAGCAGCCGAACGCCTTCGGGCTCTTCCGCTGACGGCGGCGCATGCGTCGGAAGCGGGCGACATATGGGGGAGGAGTCCGCTCAGCGCCCTGAGCGACGCCGAACTCGTCGCCGCAGCCGCTGCGGCGATCACGCCGCCGAAGCAGGAGGCGGACTCCTCGTTTCTGACCCATGCGCCGCTCGAACTCCTGGCGCGCGCCGCGCTCCTGCCGGTGGTCGAGCCGAAGGCGCGCGAGGCGGCGCGCCGGCGCATCGCCGCCATCGCCGCCGAATACGCCAGGGCGGGCGATGAGATTGACGCGCCGTCGCTGACCGCTTTCGCAAACGACGCCGATGCGCTTGCCGCCCTACTGCGCAGCTTCGAGGACGACGACGTCGAGGCCGCGGACGCTGCGGCGCAGGCGCTCGGCTCGCGCCGCTCGCCGTCAGCGCTGGCGGAGGCGCTGGCGGCATCCGTAGCGCCGCAGCTTGGCGCCGCCGGACACGCGCCAATCCTGCTCGCGGAATTCGTGCGCGCCGAAGGCCGTATCGAGGGGTTAGGTCCATTGCTGCGCGGCCCGGCGCGCGCCATGGCGCGCGAGCGCGTCGCGCTTCGCTGGCAGATGAATTGCAGCGCCGCGGCCTTCGCGGGCGACCGCGAGCGCGAATTGATGCGGCGTCTCGCCGCTGCGCCGTCAGTCTTCTCGCCGTCGCCCTATATCGCGCCGACCATGCTGGCGGTCGAGGCGGACGGCTTCGCCGAGTCGGTCCTTGGCGATGTGACGGCGGATCTCCCCCTCGACGCCGCGCGCCGCGCGCTATTGCGCATCGCCGCGCTCTCGATGTTGCAGGACGATCCCGACGCGGCGCCCTATGGCTGGACACACGCGCTCACCATGCCGCTCGCGGCGCTGGCGGTCGCGGGCCGCGCCGCCGATCAACTCGGGATGATCCGCGTGGCGGCGACGCATTCCCTCGGCTTCCGCTCGACCATGGGCAAAGTGCGGCTTGATCTCGACTGGCGCCCCGAGCGCATCGCATCCGCGAAGCTTCATGACGGGAGCCCTTCGGAGGCCGCTGCGGCCGCCTATCATTGGCCAGCGGACGATCGGGGGCGGCTCAGATCCATTCTGGCGACGCGCGCCGCGACCCATGAGGACGCCCATCTCGTCAAATACACGCTCGCCTGTTTCGACGCCGCCGGCGCCGATCCGGAAGAGGCGGCGCTTCACCTCGCCGCCGCCGCCTGTCTCGGCGCCTGGTGGGACGCTCATCCCGGCGTGAGGTTCGAGTGAGAGGGGTCAATGCGGCGCCGTCGCCGCTGCTGTCGGCCCGAAGATCTTCTCGAAAGAGTCGCGCAGCGCGGCGTCAGCGTCGCTGATGGTGACCGGAAGGCCGAGATCGACGAGGCTGGTGACGCCGTATTCCGGCGCATCGATTCCGCACGGGACGATGCCGGAGAAATGCGTCAGGTCGGGTTCGACGTTCAGCGCAACGCCGTGAAAGCTCACCCAGCGCCTTATGCGCACGCCGATTGCGGCGATCTTGTCTTCGCGGCGCGGGCCGCCGGGTCTGGTCCGGTCGATCCACACGCCGACGCGGTCTGCGCGCGTCTCGCCCTTCAGCGCGAACGCGGCGAGGGCGCCGATGAGCCAGGCTTCGAGCCCGCCGACAAAGGCGCGAACGTCCCTACCGCGCGATTCGAGATCGAGCATCACATAAGCGACCCGCTGTCCGGGGCCGTGATAGGTGTACTGGCCGCCGCGCGAGGAGCGGTAGACCGGAAACCGGTCGGGAGCCTTCAGATCGGCGGCGTCGGCGCTGGTTCCGCCCGTGTAGAGGGGCGGGTGCTCGAGAAGCCAGACCAGTTCGGGGGCCTCGCCCGCCCGGATCGCCGCAACGCGCGCCTCCATCGCGGCGACCGCCGAATCGTAGGGAATGAGCCCGCGCGAGGTCGCCCAGGCGACCGGAAGGCTGGCGCGATAGAGGGATCTTAACGGCGCTCTAACCAATCGGGAGGACCCTCGGCGGCGGCGAATTCAGGTCCGATATGCCCTTTGGCGACATCGAAATCGAGCTTTCCGTGCTGGTCGGGGAAACCTCAATGCCGCTCGGCAGGCTCTTGCGCCTTGAGCGCGGCGGCTTCGTTCCTCTCGGTCGCGACGCCAGCGCGCCGCTCGCCCTTCTCGCCAATGGCGCGCCGGTGGCCGAAGGCAAGGTCGAGATCGACGGGGCCAATGTCCGCATCGTGGTGACGGACAGCGCGCCCGCGCAAACTTCCCCTTGAGGGCGCGAAGGGCTTTTGCTAAGCGAGCGCCCTTCTCCAGTCGGATGCGGTCGTGGCGGAACTGGTAGACGCACCAGCTTGAGGTGCTGGCGAGTAACATCGTGGAGGTTCGAGTCCTCTCGACCGCACCATTGGCCGCCGCGGCGGCCTCGCCCCGGCAGGCGTCATGAATGTCTGTTCCCTTTTTCGAAGCGGCTTTGCGGAGCGGCTCGATCGCGTCGCGCTCGAATTGCCGGGCGGTCCCCAATGGACCTATGGCGATCTCGACCTCTGGTCCGGGCGCTTCGCCGCCTTCCTCGCGCGGTCGGGCGTCGCGGCCGGCGACCGCATCGCCGCGCAGATCGACAAGTCGCTCGCCGGCGTCGCGCTCTATCTCGGCGCCTTGCGTCTCGGCGCCGTCTTCACGCCGCTCAACACCGCCTACACGCCCCACGAGATCGAGTTCTTCCTCAAGGACTGCGCGCCGCGCCTCTTCTTTTGCCGGCCGTCGGCGCACGAGGCGCTCGCGCCCGTCGCCGCCGGGTCCGGCGCCCGGCTCATCGCGCTCGGCGATCGGGCTGACGATCCCCGGCTCGCGGAGATCGCCGCACTGGCGCCGATGGAGCCCGTCGCGCGCGAGGACGACGATCTCGCCGTCATTCTGTATACGTCGGGAACGACCGGGCGCTCCAAGGGCGCGATGCTCTCTCATGGCAATCTCGCCTCGAATGCGCGGACGCTGAATGAAATATGGGGCTTCACGCCGGACGACGTGCTCCTGCACGCGCTGCCGATCTTTCATATTCATGGCCTGTTCGTGGCGCTGCACACGGCGTTCCTCAGCGGCTCGAAAATTCTCTTCCTGCCGAAATTCGATCCGGCTGAAATACGCCGCCGGCTTGCCGGCGCCACGGTGATGATGGGCGTGCCGACCTTCTACACGCGCCTCCTCGACGATCCCGCCTTCGGCGCCGCCGACTGCGCGCCGATGCGTCTTTTCATCTGCGGGTCGGCGCCGCTCACGGCGCGCGACTGGATGCGGTTCAAGGAGCGAACCGGCCATGAAATCCTCGAACGCTACGGCATGAGCGAAGCCGGCATGATCGCCTCCAATCCGCTCCAGGGCGCGCGCATCGCCGGAACGGTCGGCTTTCCGCTCCCGGGCGTTTGCGCGCGGGTCGCCGACAGCGAGGGGCGAGAGCTGCCGCGCGGGCAGACCGGCGTCATCGAGGTCAAGGGCCCGAACGTTTTCAAGGGCTACTGGCGCATGCCCGAAAAGACCGCAGAAGAATTCCGCGCCGACGGGTTTTTCGTCACCGGCGATGTCGGGACCATGGACGAGGAGGGGCGCCTTCGCATCGTCGGACGGGCGAAGGACCTCATCATCTCCGGCGGCTACAATATCTATCCAAAGGAGATCGAGAGCGTTCTCGACGATATTCCGGGAATCGCCGAGTCGGCCGTGATCGGCGCGCCCCATGCCGATCTCGGCGAGGGCGTCGTCGCCGTGCTGGTCGCGCGCGCGGGCGAGGTTCCGCTCGCGGACATTCAGCGCGTCCTCGACGGAAGGCTGGCGAAATTCAAGCATCCGCGCCGCTTTTTCTGGATCGACGCGCTGCCGCGCAACGCCATGGGCAAGGTCGAGAAGGCGGCGCTGCGCGCGAAACATGCGGGGGTCTTCGTGCAATGATTTGCCTTGAGAGGGCGGAAGTGTGCCCTGGGGCACTGGGGTCGACGCCCCTTTTGGATTAGTTTCGCGGAGAAGCTTGTGGAGGAGGGGTCATGATTCGTGGGGTTCTTGCGCTGGCCCTCGGCGCGCTGTGCCTGGTTGGGTGTTCCAAAGATGATGCTTCACGCAATAAGGGTGTGGGGCCGATCAACATTCGCGACGACGTGCAGAGGAAGCTGCACGAAGTGACGCGCGGAGTCGATGAGACCGGCGCCCACACCTTTCATAAGGATGGCGTCGTCGTGATCACCATCGAACTGAAAAACGTGACCGGTCGTGAGCACGGCGAAGTCAATCCCAGTCATATTTTCTATTGCGCTCTGAGGTCCATAACCTTCCGTGAGGCCGGCAGCAACGAGCCGGTGCTCGTCTGGCCGGAATCCGAAACCCCGGACGAAGCTATTCGTATCCAACACTGCATCGATCCATGACTGGGGCCTGCCGCCTCAGTGTCGGCAGCCGATCTTCTCGAGCTTGGGTTTGACCGGAGGATCCCCGGAATATGGGGTGTCCTGATAGGCGCGCAACGACTCTGCGAACAGCCGGCAGGCTTGCGCGAATTCGGACATGGCCGCGGCAGCCTCGCCAAGAATTTCAAGGCTCGCCGCGACAAGATTGGGGCGTCCCTCCGCGCGCCCGATCAAGAGCGCCTCGCTTGCGTGGTCGCGAGCGCGGGAATAGGCGCGTTGATCAATGCTGAGGAAGGCGAGGTTGAGAAGGATCGATCCTTCAGCGCGCCGGTCTTTCTGTTCACGGCTGAGCGCCAGACCGCGCATCAAGGTCTTTTCCGCCTCTGCCTGATCGCCGGTCTCGATCAGCATGGCCCCAAAATTGGATAAAGCCTTCAGCAGGCGGTCCTGGCGCCCGATCGCCTGCTCCAGAATGAGCGCGCGTTTCTGGTAGCTGATCGCAGCCTTCATGTTGCGACCCTGCATGAACGCGGCGTAGGCGGCGAGCACGTCCGCTTCTTCAGCGGGCAGTTTCAAGGCTCGTGCATCCGCCAGCGCGGCGCGCAGGTCAGATTCCAGGCCTTCCAGGTCGTTGCGCCGCAGGCGTGAATTGATGACGCCGACCCTGGCGCGCAGCGCCATTGGCGCGTCGGTGGCGACCGCGAGGCCAAGAGCGGTGAAATAGCTTTGCGCCGTATCCGGATCGTTCACGCGCAGATATAGCCGGCCGAGCTGGTATAACGTGATCGGGTCATTCGGAAAAAGTTCGTGAATTTTTCTGTAAGTACGGATCGACATTGGCGTATCATAATTGAAAATGACTGCGCCAAGCTCCTTGAGCGTTTGCACCCTCGCGGTCTCGATCGTGGTCGCCTCGACCTGACGCTTGTAGACCTCTTCCAGCACTCCGGCGGCGCCCGAGAGATCGTTCTTGAGTATGAGATCGACGGCGAGCCGCTTCTCCGGGACTTCAGAGGCGAGCAGGCTTCGAGCCGCGTCTTCAGTCGCGACGAGAAGAATGAGATCCGCCGCCGGCGAGACATAGCCGTATAATCGGCCCTGCACTTCCTCGACGCGCTTTTGCAGTAGCGCGTCCGCTATCATGGCGCTCCGGCCGCCGAGAGGATCATTACCGTGATCGGCCCGATCGAAATACGCCATCAGTCCGGCGTTCACAGCTATGAAAGCTGCTCCTGCCGCGACTAAGGCCAGCGCCGAGCGACGTATCCGGATTCGCGGCCAAGCCATCCCGCGCTGCGGCGCCCGAGATCCGTCAATGACTTCGAAAGCGATTACGGGCTCATCGATATTGCGAAGCTCGACCAGGCGCCTGTTGCCGAAGCGCGCGGCGACTTTGCCTCGAACGAGGTTAGCGATGTGGGAGGACCCGAGCAGCGTATCGGGATCGGCCTGGCCCTGAAGCCTTGCGGCCACATTCACGCAGTGCCCGAGAAGGTCTCCGTTGGCGCCCTCTGTGACGTCGCCAGCATGCACGCCCGCGCGAACTGCGATGTGGGCCCAGGCGGGCGAGTGCGTCCGCCGCCGCCGGACCTCGGAAATGAATGCGAGAGCCGCCTCGACGCCTTCCGCCGCGGTTGGAAATTCAGCAAGGAATCCGTCGCCTGCCTGGTGAAAGATTCGGCCGCGGTGATTGTTCGCCACTGTTTCGAGAATTCCGCGGACCGCCGCGACGGCTTCGACGGCCGCTTTCTCGTCTGCCTCGGCGAGCGCGGAGTAGCCGCAAATGTCGGCTGCGACGACCGTCGTCAACCGTCTCGCTGATGCGTCTAGTCCGGCCGAGTTCACCCCCAGCATGGTCGGGCATGGTCTCCGAGGGAACTTTACGACAATCTCCCGCCATCGCCTAGCTCGCGCATCGGCAAGAGCTCGCACGGCTTGCCACTGATTCAAATCTGTCTAGATATCCGACCTGCCTGGATAAATGCGCGACCCGGAAAGCCCGCCATGCGCCTCTCCCGCTTCTACCTGCCCCTCCTCAAGGAAACGCCGTCGGAGGCGCAGATCGTCTCGCATCAATTGATGCTCAGGACCGGCATGGTGCGCCAGGAATCGGCCGGCATCTACGCCTGGCTGCCTTTGGGCTTCCGCGTGCTGAAGAAGATCGAGCAGATCGTGCGCGAGGAGCAGGACCGCGCCGGCGCCGTCGAGATGCTGATGCCGACAATCCAGTCGGCCGATCTCTGGCGCGAGAGCGGCCGCTACGAGGCCTATGGCAAGGAGATGCTGCGCATCAAGGACCGCGCCGAGCGCGAGATGCTCTACGGCCCCACCAATGAGGAGATGATCACCGAGATCTTCCGCGCCGGCGTCAGGTCCTACAAGGACCTGCCCAAGATGCTCTATCACATCCAGTGGAAGTTCCGCGACGAGGTGC
>CAYTVQ010000114.1:0-8504 GCA_964441615.1 uncultured Caulobacterales bacterium
CCCTCTTCTTTGTGCTGTCGGGGCGCCTCGTCGTTGTGCGCCAGCGGGGCGACGCCGAGGAGGTCGTCGGCTATGTGCGCGCCGGCGAGCCTGTCGGCGAAATGTCGCTGCTCTCGGGTGAGGCGCATTCGGCGTCTGTCTACGCCCTTCGCGACACCGAACTCGTTGCACTTGACGGCGGCGATGTCGAGAGCGTCATGGAGCGCGACGCCGATCTCGCCATCGTTCTGGCGCGCTCGGTTCTGGGGCGGGCGCGACGGCCGCAGGAGACCTATCTGCGCGCCGCGCCCCGCGTCTTCGCGCTGGTGGCGAGTTCGCCCTCGATCGACATCGACGCCCGCGCCCGCGACGTCGAAGAGGTCGTCGAGGGTCTCGGCCTCAGCGTCCGCCGCCTCGGCGAGAATGACCAGGAACTTTCTCCCGGCGCCTTCGAGACCCTCGAAAGCGGCAGCGACATCGTGCTGCTCGCCACCCGGGTCGCGGACACGCCGTTCCACCGTTTCGCCCTGCGGCACGCCGACCGTTTCTACGTCTTCGCCCGCCGCGACGCCCGGCCGCCGCGTCCGTTTCCCCTGGCCCTCGACGAGGCCTCGCCCGCCAGGAAATTCCGCCTTGTCGATCTCGTCATGCTTGAGGAGGGGAGGGCCGCAGCGAGCGTGCGCGACTGGACGGACGCCGTCGGCGCCAACCGCATCTTTCACTGGGCGGACGATTCCGACGCGGCGCGGGTTGCGCGGGCGATCGCCGGCAAGACTGTCGGGCTCGTTCTCTCGGGCGGGGGGGCGCGCGCCTACGCCCATATCGGGGCCATCCGCGCGCTCCGCGAGGCGGGCGTGCCGATCGATTTCATCGCCGGCGCCTCGATGGGCGCGATCGTCGGGGCCTGCGCGGCGATGGGCTGGAGCGACGCCGAGATCGATCGGCGCATTCGCGAGGGATTCGTCGCGTCGAACCCCCTCGGCGATCATGTGCTCCCGGTCGTGGCGCTGACCCGCGGGCGGCTTGTCGAGCAGCGGCTGGAGAAGAATTTCGGCGACGCGCTGATCGAGGAGATGCGCATCCCGTTTCTGTGCGTCTCCTCCGAACTGACGACCGGCGCCCCTTTCGTTCATCGCGAGGGCCTCGTGCGCAAGGCGCTGCGCGCCTCGATCGCGATTCCCGGCATTCTGCCGCCCGTCGCGGTCGCCGACCGGCTCTATGTCGATGGCGCCGTCACTGACAATTTCCCGACCGACGTGATGAGCGAGACCCATCGCGGCCTCACCATCGGCGTCGATGTAGCGCGCCGCGGCACGATTTCGCCGTCCGATTTCGTAAACCCGCCCGGGTTCCTGCAATGGATCTGGCGCAACGGCTTCCGCTCGGCGCCGCCCATTGTCGCTCTGCTCATGCGCTCGGCGACGGCGCGCATCGATCACAGCCCCAGGGGCCGCGCGCCCGACATTCTGGTGACGCCCGAAGCGCCCGGCGTCGAACTCAGGGACTGGAAGAAATACGACGTCGCGGTCGAGGACGGCTATCGCGCCATGAAGCGCGAGATCGCCGAACACTGGGGCCTCCTCAGGCCGCTCGCGCGGCCTTAACGAGGTCTATTGCGGCATCACATAATGCGCGGGGGCGCCGGGACCGAGCGGAATCCCGAGGGCGATCCAGACGAAAGTGAGGATCAGTCCAGTGACAAGGATCAGGAGCGAATAGGGCAGCATCAGCGCGGTGAGGCTCCCGATGCCGAAATCGGGCTTCCAGCGCTGGCAGAACGTCAAGATCAGCGGGAAGTAGACCATCAGCGGCGTGATGATGTTGGTCGCGCCGTCGCCGACGCGGTAGGCCGCCGTCGTCGCTTCGGGCGAGACGCCAAGAAGCATCAGCATCGGCACCATGACGGGCGCGAGCAGAGCCCACTTCGCGCTGGCGGAGCCGACGAGCAGATTGACCGCCGCCGTCAGCAGAACCATCAGGCCAAGGAGCACCGGCATCGGAAGTCCGGACGCCCTGATCGCATCGGCGCCCTGAACGGCGAAGATGAGGCCGAGATTGGACCAGTTGAACATCGCGACGAAATGCGCGGCGAAGAAGGCGAGGATCAGGTAGTAGCCGAGTTCGGCCATCGATTCCGTCATCATGCGGACGACGTCTCGATGCCCTTTGATCGATCCCGCCGCGGCCCCGTAGGCCCAGCCGGAGACCAGGAACAGCACGAAAAAGGCGGCCACCAGGGAGCGGAAAAGCGGCGTCAGCCGGCCCGTCCCGGTCGAGCTCTCGTCGATCAGCGGCGTGCCCGGTCCGATCGTGAAGAAAGTCCAGACCGCCATGACGGCGACGAGAGCGATGCCGGCGTGAGCGAGGCCCTTCTTCTCGCCCGCGGTCAGCGGCTTGTCTTCGCCGGCCGCGCGCCGCGCCGCTTCCGTTTCCGGCTTGTAGGCGCCGAGCCTCGGCTCGATGACCCTGTCCGTGACAAACCAGATCACCGGCAGAAAAACGAGCAGCATCGCGCTGATGAAATACCAGTTGCCGGCGAAGTTCGGGACCCAGCCCGGCACGATGAGCTTGGCGGCGGTCTCGGTGATGCCGAAGAGCAGCGCGTCGAGCTGGCCAGGCAGAAGATTCGCCGAAAAGCCTCCGGACACGCCCGCGAAGGCCGCGGTGATCCCGGCGATCGGATGGCGCCCCGCGGCGACATAGAGCACGGCCGCGAGCGGGATGAGGACGACATAGGCGGCGTCGGCGGCGAGATTGCCCATCATCGCCACGAAAGCGATCATCGGCGTGAGCAGGCCTTTGGGCGCCGCCTTCACGGCGCTGCGCATGGCGGCGGCGAAAAGCCCGGTGCGCTCGGCGACGCCGGCGCCGAGCATCACGACCAGTACATAGCCCAGCGGGTGGAAATGCGTGAACGTCGTCGGCATGTCGACCCAGAGCCGCGCGATGTTCTGCGCCGAAAGGAGGCTCGTGGCCTCGATGATCCGCGGCGCGCCGTCCGCAAGCTTGTCGGTCGGATGAACGGCGCTGTAGCCGGCGAGGTCGGCGACAATGGAAACGACGATCAACGCGCCAATCAGGTAGAGAAAGATGAAGGCCGGATCGGGAAGCCGGTTGCCGGCGCGCTCGATCCAGCCGAGAAATCCGCCCATCGTCTGCGCCGGGGCGCCCGCTGCCGGTTTGGCGTTCATGATTCGTGTCCTCCCTCGCGCGCCGGGCGCTTGTTCAGCCTTAGGACCATTGATTAGCGTTGTTTTCAAGGCAATCCGGATCGGTCGCGCCTTGCTGCTTTGCGCAATTGATCCGCCGGCATACGGCCCTTAGCCTTCCGCCTTCGCTGTCAGGGACATGAAATGACGAATTTCGCCGACATCAAGAAACGCATGAGACTGCCCGTGATCGGAGCCCCGCTCTTCATCGTCTCGGGTCCGAAACTCGTCATCGCGCAGTGCGCGTCGGGGGTGATCGGATCGTTCCCGGCGCTGAACGCGAGGCCCCAGGAAAAGCTCGACCACTGGATCGTCGAGATCAAGGCGGCGCTCGCCGCCCATGACGCGCAGCACCCGGACAGACCCTCGGCGCCCTTCGCGGTCAACCAGATCGTTCACCGCTCGAACGACCGGCTGATGAAGGACGTGGAGGCCTGCGTGCGCCATCAGGTCCCGATCATTATCTGTTCGCTCGGCGCGAGGGAGGACGTCTATCAGGCGATCCACTCCTATGGCGGACTGGTCCTCCATGACGTGATCAACAACACCTTCGCGAAAAAGGCGATCGACAAGGGCGCTGACGGCCTCATCCTGGTCGCGGCCGGCGCCGGCGGCCATGCGGGAACCGCATCGCCCTTCGCCCTCGTCCAGGAAGTCCGTCAGTGGTTCAAGGGGCCGATCGCGCTCTCGGGCGCGATCGCGACCGGCGGCGCCGTGCTCGCAGCCGAGGCCATGGGCGCCGATTTCGCCTATATCGGCTCCGCCTTCATCGCGACCGACGAGGCGAACGCGCCTGACGCCTACAAGGACATGATCGTCACGTCCGCTTCCGACGACATTGTCTACACCAACCTCTTTACGGGCGTGCACGGCAATTACCTGAAGCCCTCCGTCGCCGCCGCGGGCCTCGATCCCGACAACCTGCCGCAAAGCGATCCCTCGAAAATGGATTTCGGCTCCGGCGGCAATATGGAGAAAAAGGCCTGGCGCGACATCTGGAGCGGCGGCCAGGGCGTCGGCGCGATCAGCGCCCGCGTCCCGACGGCCGACTACGTCGCGCGCCTCGCCCGCGAATATGACGCGGCGCGGCGCCGGATTTGCGCCGGCTGAGGCTCGCGGGTCGCCGGCGGCGGCCGTTATGCCCCGGCGCGAAAATCGGATTAGCATTGCGCCGAAGTAAATGGGCGCCGCCATGGTCCGTAAAAGCTTCTGCAAGATCGTCGCGACGCTGGGGCCGGCGAGTTTCGCCCCGTCGATGATCCGTGTGCTCTTTGATGCGGGGGCGGATGTCTTCCGCCTCAATTTTTCCCACGGTCCGGTCGAGCGACTTTCGCAGGTCATGGCGGCGATTCGCGACGCCGAGCGCGAGACCGGCGCGCCGATAGCGGTCATCGCCGATCTCCAGGGCCCGAAGATCAGGACCGGTCGCCTCAAGGACGGCGGGCTCGACTTAAGATACGGCGCCGAATATCGCCTGACGCCTGCGGAAACCGGGGCGGCGGCCGATGAGATTCCCATTCCGCATGCGGAGGTTTTCGCCGCGCTTCAGCCGGGCGACCTCATCAAGCTCGATGACGGCAAGCTCCAGCTCACCGTGCGCGCCCGCACGGGCGAGACGTTTCTCGCACGCGCGGACACGCCCGGCCGGCTGACCGACCGCAAGGGCGTCAACCTTCCGGGCCGGCCCCTGCCCATTTCCGCCCTGACTGCAAAGGACCGCGCCGATCTTGAAGCCGCGCTCAGCATGGGCGCCGACTTCATCGCGCTCTCCTTCGTGCAACGGCCGGAGGACATCGACGAGGCGCGGGCGCTCATCGGCGACCGGGCCGCGATCATCGCCAAGATCGAAAAGCCCTCGGCGGTCGAGAAGCTCGACGCCATCATCGCGCGCGCCGACGCGCTGATGGTCGCGAGGGGCGATCTTGGCGTCGAACTCCCGCCCGAGGACGTGCCCAACATCCAGCGCCGCATCGTGCGCGCCTGCCGGCGGGCGGGAAAACCCGTCATCGTCGCCACCCACATGCTCGAATCGATGATCGAGCAGATCGCGCCGACGCGCGCCGAGGCCTCCGACGTCTCGACCGCCGTATTCCAGGGCGCGGATGCGGTGATGCTCTCGGCGGAAACAGCGGTCGGGCGACTCCCGCCGACGGCGGTCGCCATCATGGACCGCATCATCGACGCGACCGAGCGCGATCCCGAATGCGCGTCCTTCTCCGCCGTCGAGCCCGATGAGGCGGAATTGACGACCGCTGATGCGATCACGCTCTCTGCGCGGCGCATCGCCGAGGTGCTCGATTGCCGCTTTGCCGTCGCCTACACCAAGACCGGCTCGACCGCGCGCCGCCTGTCGCGCGACCGGCCCCATTGCGGCATCCTCGGCGCGACGCCAAGTCTCCCCGTCGCGCGCCGGCTCGCGCTCTCCTGGGGCGTGACGCCGATCGTCACCGAAGACATTTCGCATTTCCATGAAATGCACCGGAAGGCGGAAAGCATCGCGCGCGCCCATGGCGCCAGGGACGGCGAGCGCATCATCATTCTCGCCGGCTATCCTTTCGGCCGCGAGGGCAAGACCAACACGCTGAAGGTCAGCCGCATCGGAGCGAAGGGCGAGTGAGTCCCAGAAGGCGCGCCGGTTTCGGCCGGAACTCGCTTGACCCGGCGAAGTAAACTGACTAGTTTACACGAGCTGTTAACCGCTGGCGGCTAGGGTCGCCCGCGTTTCCGACCGAGCCCCAGGGAGCCCGTCATGACCGCTTTGCGCGACCTCTATCCGATCCCCGACATCGACCCGGTCTGGACCGTGCCGCAGAATTACGAGACCGCCTTCGACTGGCGCTATGACGACGGCCGCCGGCAGATGATGCACCTCTACCAGAAGGGCAAGGACATGCAGTGGGACGCGATCTCACGCATCGACTGGGAGGAGGAGCTCGACCCCGACAATCCCATGGGCCTTAACGACCAGCTCTCCGGCATTTACTACACGCCGATCTGGGCGAAGATGAGCGAGAAGGAGAAAGGCTGGGCCCGCCGGAATTTCCAGGCCTGGACCATCTCCCAGTTCATGCAGGGCGAGCAGGCTGCGCTGATCTGCGCCGCGAAGATCGTCCAGCAGGTCCCCGATCTCGACGCGAAGTTCTACGCCTCGACGCAGGTCATGGACGAGGCGCGCCATGTCGAGGCCTACAAGAAGCTGCTGGAGAAGTTCGGCGTCGCCTATCCGATGACGAAGCCGCTGCAGACCCTGGTCGATCAGGCGCTGCGCGATTCGCGCTGGGACATGACCTATCTCGCCATGCAGGTGGTGATCGAGGGGCTCGCCCTCGCCGCCTTCAACAACATCCGCGACACGGCGACGAACCGCCTCGCCCAGCAGGTGAACGCCTAT
Organism: uncultured Caulobacterales bacterium; assembly: GCA_964441615.1. Classification (GTDB taxonomy): domain Bacteria; phylum Pseudomonadota; class Alphaproteobacteria; order Caulobacterales; family Parvularculaceae; genus Amphiplicatus. The sequence continues at coordinate 6,580 of CAYTVQ010000114.1, forward strand.
GTCATGCAGGACGAGTCGCGCCATGTCGCTTTCGGCCGCCTCACCTTGCGCGACTACTATCCGCACCTTTCCCAGAAGGAGCGCGAGGAGCGCGAAGAGTTTCTCGTCGAGGCCTGCTACCATATGCGAGACCGCTTCGAGGCGCGCGAAACCTATGAAATCCTTGGCCTTCCCGTCGAGGAGTGCGTCAAGGCGCAGAACGATTCCGGCTACATGAAGCTCTTCCGCACCATGCTCTTCCAGCGCATCGTGCCGATCGTGCGCGATATCGGTCTGTGGTCAGACAAGATCCAGGCCGCCTATGCGGAGATGGGCGTCCTCAATTTCGCCGAGACCGACTACGAGGCGCTGATGAAGAACGACAACGCCCGCGCCGAAGAACTCGACGAAATCAACAAGGAAAAGCGCCGCGCCTATATCGCCGACGTCGCGGCCCTCGGCGCGCGCGGAACCATGGCGGCGGAGTAGTTCCGCTACTCCGTCGGCGTCATTTTCTCTCTGATCGCGCGCACCCTGTCGAGCAGAGGCTGAGCCTCCGCGATGGTCGCGCCGAAATCGAAGGTGATCGTCTTCGCGCCGTCGCCATCGACGATGGTCAGCGACTCGGCGCCCCCATCGGCGCAATCAGGACAGCCAATCGTTTCCGCGAGGCCGTCGATGCGCGCGTCGGCGGCGAGGCGGGCGATCTCGCCCCATTCGGGGGCGGACAACGGCGCTTCGATGCGCTGTACGGGGAGACCCGAAGCGGCGCCCCGCCCCCAGGGCTCACGCACGAGGACGGCGCCCGACTGCGACAGCTCCAGCCGCGTCTTGCAATAGCCCATGCACATGCCGAACGAGGTCGTCGAAACGACCTGCCTGACGCCGCCGGCGCCCGATTGGCCGGCGCAGCCGACGAGCATCACGGCGGCGGCGAGCGCCAGCCCGGACCGAAGATTCATGTTGCGCCCTCCCCGTCGGCGGAGCCTACCGGAAACGGCGAACAGCGGGAATTGGGGTTGCCTTCGCCCCGCCGAATCCGCCCAGATAGTCGCCATGCGGCATCATCTGGCCCTTCATCCCCTGTCGCGATCCGAGGCCATCGCCGAGGTCGAGATTGAAGCCGCGATGATCGGCGCCGGCCTGTCGCTCCGCTACATCGCCACGGGTTCGACGCCGGGGCTGAAGGTCGCCGCGCTATCGGCGCCCAATCGTGTCGACGGCCTCTGGCGCACCACCTGCTTTGAAGCCTTCGTCGCCTCGGCCACGACCGGCGCCTATTACGAATTCAATTTCTCGCCCTCGACCGAGTGGGCCTCCTATCGCTTCTCCGCCTATCGCGAGGGCATGACGCCGGCGCCGGAGACCGGCGAGCCGGACATCCAGACGCGCCTCAATGCGGGGCGGCTCGAATTGCAGGCGCTCGTGCATCTTCACCGGCTCGAGGCCCTTCCCGCCGGCGCCGACCTGCGGCTTGCAATTGCGGCAGTCCTTGAGGAGGCGGATGGAGGGCTTTCCTATTGGGCGCTCGCCCATCCGCCGGGCAAACCGGATTTTCACCATCCTGACGGATTCGTCTTCCAGCTCACGAGAGAGAGATGAAGTTCGGGCTCGATCGGCTGATTGCGGACCCGTCGCTGCGCGCGCCCCTCGAGGGCAGGCGCGTCGCGCTGCTCGCGCATCCAGCCTCCGTCACGCGCGACCTGACCCATGCGCTGGACGCGCTCGCCGCCTGCCCCGGCATTCATCTTGCGGCGGCCTTCGGTCCCCAGCATGGCCTTAAGGGCGACAAGCAGGACAACATGATCGAGTCGCCCGACTTCCATGACCCGGTTCATGGCGTGCCGGTTTTCTCCCTGTACGGACAGGTGCGCCGCCCGACCGACGCCATGATGGCGACATTCGACGTTCTCCTCGTCGATCTCCAGGATCTCGGCTGCCGCATC
>CAYTVQ010000115.1:0-8393 GCA_964441615.1 uncultured Caulobacterales bacterium
CCCGGGCAGGGGGTTTGTGTCAACCGGCGACTTTGGGTAGGCGTTCCCGGCCCTTCGGGAGAGACCTCAATGGCCGGCGAACTGGCGGTGGTGTTTGGCGGATCGGGATTTGTCGGCCGCAATGTCGTGCGCGAACTGGCGCGCAGGGGCTGGCGCGTGCGCGTCGCCGTCCGGCGGCCGCATCACGCGCAATTTCTCAGAACCATGGGGGTCGTCGGGCAGATCCAGCTCGCGCAGACCAATCTGCGTCACGCCGGCTCGATCGCCGAGGCGCTCAAGGGCGCCGACGCGGTCGTCAATTGCGTCGGCATCCTTCATCAGAGCGGGGCGCAGTCATTCGCGGCGGTTCAGGCGAGCGGCGCCGCCGCCCTGGCGCGCCTCGCCGCAGAGACAGGCGTTCCGCGTTTCGTTCATGTCTCGGCGATTGGAGCCGATGCGGCGAGCGAAAGCCTCTATGCGCGCTCCAAGGGCGAGGGCGAGCGCGCCGTGCGCGAGGCGCTTCCCTTTGCGACGATCATCCGCCCCTCAATCATCTTCGGGCCGGAGGACCAGTTCTTCAACCGCTTTGCGACCATGTTCTCATTCGCGCCGCCCTTTGTGCCGATCCCCATCCTTATCGGCGGCGGGGCGACAAGGTTCCAGCCGGTCTATGTCGATGACGTCGCCGACGCCATTTGCGAGGCGCTCGCGCGGCCGGGCGCAAAGGGAAAGATCCATGAGCTTGGCGGGCCGCGCACCTACACGTTCCGGGAGCTACTCGAGCTTTTGATGCGCGAGACCGGGCAGCGGCGGGTTCTGGCGCCCGTTCCCTTCGCGCTCGGGCCGGCCATCGGCTTTTTCGGCGAATGCCTTGGGCTGCTGCCGTTCCTGGCGCCGCCGATCACGCGAGACCAGGTGAAGCTCCTCAAGAAAGACAACATCGTGACGCCCGGCGCGCTGACGCTCGCCGATCTCGGGATCACGCCGAAGACCGTCGAGGCGATCCTGCCCGGCTATATGGTGCGGTTCCGCAAATATGGTCAGTTTGCGGAGAAACCGGCCTAGGCCTTTGCGGCCGGATTCAGATTCCGGGCGATGATCCGCGACTGCCTAGCGCGCCTGGCGGCATGGCGGCGCTGGAACTCGCGCGCGACGGCTTCACCAACCCGGCCGCCGACGGCTCCTATATCCCGGACGTCGTCCATGACCGGCTGGCCGACGAACGCCCGTGGCGGCCTATGCTCGACTTCTTCGCGGAACGCCTGAAGGCGTAAGCTGCGCCCTGTGGCGCGGCATTGACCATTCGCCGTTCACGCTTCACCTTCAGACGCTCCCGTCCCTCCGCCCCAAAGGTGACTCATGCGCAACTATCTCCAGTTCTATATTGACGGCCGCTGGATCGATCCCGTGCAGCCGCGCACGATCGACGTTGAAAATCCGGCGACGGAGGAAGTCTGCGGGCGCATCTCCAATGGTTCCGCCGCCGATGTCGACAAGGCGGTGAAGGTTGCACGCAAGGCGTTCGCGTCGTGGTCGCGTACGACGCGGGGCCAGCGCCTCGAACTCCTCGAGTCGATCCAGAGCGAATACCAGAAGCGCGCCAGCGAGCTCGCCGACGCCGTCACCGAGGAAATGGGCGCTCCTTCCGCGCTCGCCAAGGGACCGCAGGTCGGGCTCGGCAGCGGCCATCTCGCGGTCGCCATCGAGGTCCTGAAGAAGTTTCCGTTCGAAGAGCAGCGCGGAAAAACGCTCATTGTGCGTGAGCCGGTCGGCGTGTGCGGTCTCATCACGCCATGGAACTGGCCTCTGAACCAGATTGCGGTCAAAGTATTTCCGGCGCTCGCGACGGGCTGCACGATGATATTAAAGCCCTCAGAGGTCGCGCCATTCTCCGCGCAAATTTTCACCGAGATCATGCACGCGGCGGGCGTTCCGGCCGGAGTCTACAATCTCGTCAACGGCGACGGACCGAGCGTCGGCGCCGCGATGTCGGGGCATCCTGGCATCGACATGGTCTCGTTCACCGGTTCGACCAGGGCCGGCGTCGAGATCGCAAGGAATGCCGCGCCGACCGTCAAGCGCGTGACGCAGGAGCTCGGCGGCAAGAGCCCCAACATCGTGCTCGATGATTCCGCCTTCGCGCAGAGCGTGAGCGCGGGCGTCGTCTCCATGATGGGCAATTCCGGGCAGACCTGTTCGGCGCCCTCGCGCATGCTGGTCCCGCAGGCCCGCATGAAGGAGGCGATCGGCATCGCGCGGGAGGCCGCGGCCGGCGTCACGGTCGGCGATCCCAAGGGCAATTTCGCCATCGGCCCCGTAGTGTCGCGTGCGCAGTTCGACAAGATTCAGGGCCTCATCCAGAAGGGAATCGACGAGGGCGCGACCCTGGTCGCGGGCGGGCCGGGCCGGCCGAAGGGACTTGCCAAGGGCTATTATGTTCAGCCCACGGTGTTTGCCGACGTCACCAACGACATGACCATCGCGCGCGAGGAAATCTTCGGGCCCGTGCTCTCCATGCTCGGCTACAAGGACATCGAGAATGCGGTCGAGATCGCCAACGACACCGATTACGGCCTCGCCGGCTATGTCTCGGGCGCCGATCTCGACAAGGCGCGCGCCGTCGCGCGTCGCATCCGCGCCGGCTGGATCGGCATCAATAACGGGTTCGATCTCAACGCCGCCTTCGGCGGCTACAAGAAGAGCGGCAACGGGCGCGAGTGGAGCGATTTCGGCTTCCACGAATATGTGGAGATCAAGAGCATCCTGGGCTACGCGCCGTAAGCGCTGGCTCGCAGGTCATGGACGTCGATACGCCCGGTTACGGGTCTCTCCCGGCGGGCCCGGCGCCGGAGGAGAATCCCCGCCATCGAGACAGGAGCAGATGTCATGCCCGTCTCAAAAATGACCCCGGAAGAAAAGCGAAAGCTCTTCGGCAAGGGGCTGATCGCCTTCGGCGTCAAGCGTTCCGACATGTTGGGCTCGCCTTCGGCCGGCGAGGGCATGGCGGAAACGCAGCCCAGGGACGAATTGCCGAAGGACGGCGCCGCGAAGGACGAGGAGCCCAAAGTGTAGCGGACTCCCTGCCGGTCACGCCGCCGCTTTGACGATGCGCCGGGCAAGGATCGGCTCGAACAGGTTTTCCGCGAGAAAGCGCACGACCGGCACGGCGACGCCGTCGCCGGCGAGATGGTAGGCGTCGTTATAGCGCTCGGGGAGAATGTAATCGTCGGGAAGACCCATGAGCCTTGCCGCCTCGCGCGCCGAGAGAAGCCGTGAGCGCATGCGCGGGCCCTCTACGATTAGGATCGTCTGCCGGCTCGATCCGCCGGCCGGCGTGCGCAGGCATCCCGCAATATCGTCGAATCGAACCTCCGCACGCTGAATTTTGCCGCCCTTGCCGTCGGGGCGGGTGCGGCGATAGACGGCGCCGACGCGGCGGCCCTTCTCGCGCTTCGCCGCCCTCACTTTTTCGAGATTGTTTTCGTCCATCAGAGAGAGGAGCCGGCGCGTGGCGGCCGCGTCATGCCAGACGACGCCTGTCGGCGCGTCCTCGATCAGGTCGGCGAGGCCGACATTGCGGCGGGGCGGCTCCGGCAGGCGCCAATTGACGAGCCTTGATGCGACCCGCGCCGGAAATTTTTCGATCGAGCGCAGCAGCGCCGGCGGGCTCCAAAGGAGCGGGGGATCGCCCGCCAGCAGAGAATCGCAAGGCGCGACGTCGCCCCGGACGCCGATGACGAAGAGCCGCGGGCGCGACTGCGGCGTGAAATGGACGGCGTCGATGACGAGGCAGCCGAAGCGATAGCCAAGGCTTGCGAAGGCGCCGGCGATCGCGGCGAGATCGCGGCCCTGATGCGAAGTGACGGCACCGACGACATTCTCGATCGCGACGATCTTTGGCGCGCGCCCTTCGCGCGCGAGGCCTTCCATAAGCCGCCAGAACGCCCAGAAGAGTCCGGAGCGCACGCCCTTGAGGCCGGCGCCATTGCCGGCGAGCGAGAGATCCTGACAGGGGAAGGAGGCCCAGGCGAGATCGGCGCCGCCGGGCAGATCGACGGCGCTCAGACCCTGAATGTCCTTGAGCAGAAAGGGCGCGTGCGGGTGATTGAGGCGATGCGCCCGCGCCTTCATTGCGTCAATGTCATTGGCGAAGAGGCAGCGCCAATGGCGCCCAAGCCCCTCAGCGGCCATGCCGCCGCCGGCGAAGAATTCGTAAAAGGCAGGGCGCATGGCGGACCGGTTTTGCGAATCGCCCAGATGATACAGCCGGCGTTCGGGGGGAACCAGCCGCCCGGTCTCTCTCTCCCGCTTCTTGGAGGCGGCGCCGATGCTGCAGGGACTGCGCGGAACGCCGGGTTCAGGCGCCGTGCGCCGACGCATGAGGTTCGACCGCATTCCGGATTTCGTGTCGCCGTGGTGGACGACGACGGAGAACGGCATGACCACGGAAGAGAAAGTGGCACGAAGGAAGCTGTCCTTGCTCGACCTCGCGAGGGAGCTTGCGAACGTCAACTGCGCCTGCAAGGTGATGGGCTATTCGCGTCAGCAGGTTTACGAGATATTCCAATCGGCGCCCGTGCGGGAGCGCAAAAAAATCGGGGAGCGGGACCGAAACGCTCGGCGCCTCCATGCTGTCATAGAAGATTTCAAGGCGCTGGGCGCGCATCAATTCCGGCGGCCATCACCGCGCCCCCTGCGGGGCCCGCCGCACCGCCGATCGGCATTTCCCGCCGGTTCATTGCGCCGATTTCCTTCTGACGCGATCTCCCGCGACACGCCGGTCAACGAGCGACGGAAGCGTGCCGCAATTTCTCACCACTGCGCGGACCTTGCGTCTTCGAGCCGCTTCATCAGCGCCTCAAAGACTTCCGGATGCCGGCTTGCGACGCTGTAGAGTTCGCCGGGGTCCTGTTCGATGTCGAACAACAGTGCGCCCTGCCGCGTGATCTGAAACCACGCCATGTCGAGCCGGTAGGTCTTGTAATAGGACTCCTTGACGAGCTTCCAGCGCTGGGTGCGAAGACCAGTCACCTTGTCTTCATCGAACAGAAGCAGGGCGTCATGAGGAGAGGAGTCGCCTTTCAGAATGACGCCGCTGATGTCCTTGCCGTCAAGCGCCACCGCCGGCAGCGCCGCGCCTGTCCAGGCGGCGATCGTCGGCATGAGATCGATGTTCATCGCGATCGCGTCGCGGGTCTTGCCCTTCGGAATACGGCCGGGCTGGTGAATGATGAACGGCACGCGATAGCCGCCGTCCCACCCGGCGGCGCCCTTGCGGTCCCGGACCGCGCCTGAGGATCCCTCGAACCACGGACCGTTGTCGGAAGTGACGATGACGATCGTATCCTGCTCAATGCCGAGCGCGCGCAGGCGCGCCATCATGCGGCCGATATTGGCGTCGACCTCCTCGACGACGTCGCCATAATCGCCCGCTTTCGAATGTCCGGCATGATTGGCGTGCGGATCGAGCGGCGCATGCGGCGCCGTCAACGCCAGGAAAAGAAAGAATGGCCGCGCGGCGTTTTCCTCGATGAACTGCAGTCCACGATCGAAGAAACGCTCCGTCAGCCCTGCGAAATCGACGTCCTCCTGCGTCAGCTCGACGCCGCTGCCGGAGGAATAGAGCGACAGCGGCTTCATGTTGTGGCTGTAAGGCAGCCCGAAAAAGAGATCGAATCCGTGGTTCGTCGGCGGCCAGTAGGGCGCGACATGGCCGAGATGCCATTTTCCGATCAGCGCCGTCGCATAGGCCGGCTTCAGCATTTCCGCGATTGTCACGGTCTCCGGCGGAAGCCCGTGCGTGTCCGTTGCCTGCACCACCTTGTAGGCGAGGCCCGATCGCACTGGATAGCGCCCGGTTAGAAGGCCGGCCCGCGAGGGCGTGCAGACATTGGCGGAGGCGTAGAAATTCGTCAGCCTGACGCCGTTCTTCGCGAGCCGGTCGATGTTGGGCGTCCTGATCAGGCGCGCTCCGTAGGCGCCGAGATCGCCATAGCCAAGATCGTCCGCCAGAACGACAATGATCGACGGCGGCCGCCGGGGCGGCTTTGCCGCGCCAATGAGGAATGGCGCCGACAAGGCCGCGCGGACAAGGTCCCGCCTCGACATCCCGCTCAAGCCGTTCATCTGGCCTCCTCGCCGCTCGCGCCGTCTCGAATGGTCATCCCGAAATGAGAAACTGGCGCTCAGGGTCATCGAGCGGCGCCCTTGTCCCATCGGCCCGGACCGCACAGGCGCCGTCCGGCGCATATTGAAGGATATAGGCCTTGCGCACCGTCCCGGCCTTGAGGTTCGGCCCGGTGCGATGCGGGGCGAGCGAAGAGAAGACGATGATATCGCCTCGATCCGCCGGCGCGGCGACGGCGTTCGGGACGTCGTCAAGGCATTTGAGGCCGATCGGCGTCGCCCAGTGCTTCAGCGTGCCCAGCCTGTGGAGTCCCGGAGCGATCCAAGGGCAGCCGTTCTGGATGTCGACGTCGACGAGGGGAATCCAGAAGGTCAGATATTGTTGCGGCTCAACGAAAGTGTAGCCGTTATCCTGATGCCAGGGAAACTCCTGAGGGCGGCCGGATTTCTTGTAGACCGACTGGTCCCAGTAAAGCCGCACGCGCTCGCCGATCAGGTCGGCGCAGATATCCCGAATGACAGGATGGGCGGCGAATGTCCGCAAGAATGGCGACCGCGTCACCAGATGGGTCGTGAAAGTGATCGTGTCGGCCGATGAGATGGCGTTGCTGCCCGCAGCGGATTCTTTCGCCCGCAGGGCCTGATCATGCTGTCGCTCAAGCGGGTCGATCGCCGCTTCGACGGCGTCAAGAAGATCCTGTGAGAGCGCCTGGCGCGCGATAATGAATCCGTGCTCGTCGAACGCGGCCAACTGCGCGGCGGCGAGCCTTCTCGGCTTCAGCGGCGCAGCGAAGCGCCACCTGAAGCCATTATTCAGCTCATGAAGTGCGGGAGCGGGTAGGCTCATGCGATTTCTTGATCGGCGTCTTTGGCTTCCGTTCGGGCGATGACGGCGGCCCGCAAAGAGCCGCCGTCGCGCCGTCAGTTAGTTATTGTGTTGGTCGAACCACGCCTTCACCCCCGTCGGCCCAAGGACCGATGCATCGACGCTGTGTCCGTTATCATGGCTGTGAAACGCCGTCGTCTTTCCGATAGCCTGCAGGTTGTCGCGATAATACTCCGCGGTCCATTGAGGGACGGTCGTGTCGTTGTAGCCATGCCAGAATTTCACTGGAGGATGATTTGCGGGCAGGGCCGGAATCGAACAAGTGGATCCGCGGCAGGTGGCGTACGACCCGGCGCTGATGGCCAAGGCTTTCCACGTATCGAGATTTCCCCACTCGTTTGCGCTCTGGCCCGGGCCCGGCGCCTGGTTGAAGGTCACCGCCATTCGGCTTGAATTATATCCGCCGCTGGAATGGCCGAAAGCGAACCTCTTGCTCATATTATATTGTGAAGCGGCTCCGTAAGAGCCCGTTTTGATCTCGGCGAAGAGGTCCGGGAAGAAAGCATAATCTTCGCTTGCGGAATAATTATTGGCGTAAAGGTCTTCGTTCGTATTCCAAAAACACCCCAAGAGCAGATGAAACACCGGCTGCGCCGCGATTACGGCGTATTTCTTGCCCGTACCATGCGGGTCATCGAGCAATTCATGGAATACTCGCGGAAAAAATCCGCCGCCGCCAGACGTATTGCTCTTCAGAGTGAAGGGGTTCGTGCTGCAGGGAGACCAGCCGATGTAGAAGAACGCCACCGGCCATCCGCCAGACGGGGGAGTTCCCTCGGGGACCTGCCAGCGAACCGTACGGCCCTGGTTTCCGTTGTAGTTGAAATAGTGCGTCCGCGTATTATGCGTGCATGACCAATCGCCCTTTGAGTCGGGGGCGCACCTATCAGCGAGCGCCGGCGCGGCGCCGAAGATGGCGACGCCTGCGGCGATTGCGGCCACCATGCCCTTCCCGGATTTAGCAGCCAGTTTCAACCCGTTCAACAAAGCGCTTCTCCTCTCTTTTCTAGGTAGATTGAGTTCAGATTTCGGGGCTGTGTTTGTCTGTGTGCCCCGTGGTCCGGTCTTCGCCAGGAAATCATCGGCCCGCGTCCGGCCGGTTGCGCTTTGAAGTGTTTCAACGCGCATTGAACATGCGGCCGGCCGCAGCAATTCGGACGGCGCATCACACACGCCGCCACTGGGGAAGACGACGCAAAATATCACTATCCATATGGAGAGTCAAAAAAGCCGTCACGCGCTTGTCGCAGCTCACGGCCCTGGCGAAAGTGGGGGATTGAGGTTCGACCGCGGCGCGAGCGGCGCGAGCCGCTTTATGAAGACGAGGCCGGGCCGTCGTGACGCTTGACTTTTAGTACCGAATATACAAATATTTAGAAATGAGCGCCGCAAGAGCTAAATC
>CAYTVQ010000116.1:0-4680 GCA_964441615.1 uncultured Caulobacterales bacterium
CTCGGCGACCTCGAAATGCTGCCGGGCGTCTGCGGCGTCAAGATCTTCATGGGCGCCTCGACCGGCGATCTTCTGGTGCCGGACGATTCTGGCGTGCGCGAGGTGCTGCGCCACGGGCGCCGCCGCGTGGCGGTCCACTCCGAGGACGAGGAGCTGCTCAAGGCCGGCAAGGCGAAGGCGCGCGAGGGCGACTGGACGTCGCATCCGGATGTGCGGTCCGCGGAAGCGGCGCTGCGTTCGACGACTCGGCTTCTCGCGATTGCACGAGAGACTCGCCGGCGCATCCATGTGCTGCATGTGTCGACGGCGGAGGAACTGCCGCTGCTCGCGGCGGCGAAGGATATCGCGACGGTCGAGACGACGCCGCAGCATCTGACGCTCACGGCGCCCGACTGCTATGTGGCGCTCAAGGGTCTTGCGCAGATGAACCCGCCGGTGCGCGAGGCCCGCCATCGCGACGGTCTCTGGGAGGGCGTCGCGCAAGGGATCGTGGATCTCATCGGCTCCGATCACGCGCCGCACACGCGCGAGGAAAAGGCGCGGCCCTATCCCGCCTCGCCGTCCGGCATGCCGGGCGTGCAGTCGATCGTGCCGGTCATGCTCGATCACGTCGCGAAGGGGCGCCTTACGCTCGCGCGCTTCGTAGATCTCCTCTGCCACGGGCCGCAGCGCGTGTTCGGCATCGCCAATAAGGGCCGCATCGCTGCGGGCTATGACGCCGACTTCACGATCGTCGATCTCAAGATGGCGAAGACGATCCGTCACGCCGATGCGGCGACCCGCGTCGGCTGGACGCCCTTCGACGGCATGACCGTCACGGGCTGGCCGGTCGGGACGATCATCCGCGGGCAGCGCGTCATGTGGGACGGAGAGATCGTCGGGGCGCCGGCGGGCGCGCCGATGCGATTCCTGGAGGCTCTCCAGTGAGGGTCGAGGCTCTGGCGATTCCGGACGTGAAGCTCGTGACGCCGAGGCGCTTCGCCGACGCGCGAGGATATTTCGAGGAGACATACAATGTCCGCGCCTTCGCCGCTGCGGGAATTCTTGCGGCCTTCATGCAGGACAACCAGTCTCTGTCGGTGAAGAAGGGAACGGTGCGGGGGCTGCACTATCAGGCGCCGCCCTTCGCGCAGGCGAAACTTGTCCGTGTCCTGAGGGGCGCCGTGCTCGACGTCGCCGTCGATGCGCGCAAGGGCTCGCCGAGCTATGGCCGCCACGTGAAGGCGCGGCTCGACGAGGAGAATGGCGCGCAGCTCTTCGTGCCGGCGGGCTTTCTGCACGGCTTCGTGACTCTCGAGCCGAACGTCATTGTCGCCTACAAGGTCGACGCGCCCTATGACAGGGCGTCGGACGGCGCGGTGCGCTGGAACGATCCCGATCTCGCCATCGACTGGGGCCTGAAAGCCGCGGAGGCGACGCTTTCCGAGAAGGACGCCTTGGCGCCGTCCTTCTCGGCGTTCAGGAGTCCGTTCTAGGCCGCTATATATCCGTATACGGATCAATTCCTGTTACGGCTGCGCCCCGCCCTGCGTTTCGGGTTCGGCAGGCGGAGGATCGGCCTGCAGCGGCGGCGCGGGTTCCGCCTGAGGCGGCGGCGTTTCCGGATCAACCGGCTGCGGCTGGGCGGGGGGCGGTTCGACCGCTGAGGGCGCCGGTTCGGGCGCCGGCGGCGGCGCCGTCTCGACGGGCGCCTGGGCGGTGGGCGCCTGGGTTGGGGGCGCCTGCGTCGGGGCTGGCGATTGCGATGGGGGAGAGGCCGGAGGGTTCGCCGGCTGCTGCGCGGGCTTGCGGCCGAAAATGCCTTCAAGGCCCTTCTGGAGCGGGTCTTCGGTTTTCGCCGGCTCGGCGGCCGGGCCGGAGGGCTGCGATGAGGCGCCCCCGGAAGGCTTCGACTGGCTTGGACCCAGGATGCCCTCGAGGATCTCGCGCGCAGGATCGCCTGCCGCTTGCGAACCGTCCGCAGGCGGCGCGTCTTTTTTGAAGGCCCGGTTGAGGAAATCCGAAAGTCCCTGTTCGACGCGTCCCCGCAGCAGCGCCTCGGTGTCGATCGAGATTTTCGGCTGCGAGAAGGTGCCGGTCACGCGCACGGGGATGGCGATGGATCGCCCGCCTTCGCCGTCAAGCGCCGTGGTGGCGACCGGCGCCAGCCGGAGATCGAGCGTCTGGGCTGGAAGATTGATCCCGCCCCGCCCGCTCATGGTGACGAAGGGGCCTTTGAGAGAGATTGTCGGCGCCGTGACGAATCCGTTGTCGATATCGAATTCGGAAAGAAACTCCGAAAAGTCCGTCTTCTCGTCGGGTCGTTGCGCAGCCGCGATGGCGTTGCTGATCGCTGTGGGATTTATTCCGCCCTTACGCACGCTGTCGATCGCAGCGGCGAGCTTGCCGAGATTGACGCCCTTGATGGCGCCGTCGGCGATGTCGAAGCCGCCCTTGCCGTCCATCGAGCGCATGATCGCGGCCTGGCTGGCGCCGCTCGCCGTGAATTCCATGTTGAAGCCGCCAAGCCCCAGGAGCTTGTCGATCTTCATGAGGTCTTTGCTGAAGGGCTCGGCCTGCACCGACCCCAGATCGAACTTGCCGGCTATCGAAGGCGTGTCCTGACGCGCGTTCACCACGAGCTGGCCCGAGCCGCCGCCGCCATACATGCCGAGTTCGGGAATGTCGGCGACCATGCGGCCGTTCTCGATTTTGAGCTTCATCCGGCTCTCGCCGAATTTGAGATCGTTGAGGAAGATCTGCTCGGCGGCGATGTCGAGATCGGCGTCGATATTGCGCAGGCTCGCGAAGTCGATTTTCTCGGTGGACCAGGCGGGGAAGCCCTGGCCCGTCACCGGCGGCGGCAGATAGGGACGCAGGTCCAGCGCGCCGACATTCAGCCGCCCTGTCGCTTTCGGCCGGGCGCCGCCCCAGGCGAGGCCTATGTCTCCGACGGCGTCGATGGCGTCAAAATTTATGTCCGCGCCGGTGAGGCGAAGGGCGTTCGGACCGCCCTTGGCCTCGCCCTTGACCGCAAGTTTGTCGAAGCCGGGCGCGTCAGTGAGGGGCGTTCCCATCATTTTGGCGAAGGCCGGCAGATTAGGGGCGTTTAGCGACACAGGCCCCGAATAAGCGAGCGCGCCGTCCGTCTCCACGGTCAGATCAGCGCTCGCAGACGCCGACCCCAGAACGAGGTCGAGCTTCATGCCGGCCGGCTCCCGAGCCATCATCTTCGAGAGGCTGTTGATTACGAGTTTGGCCTTGCTGGGCGACCCCTCGAAGCGGAAGGTCCCATCAACCTCCAGCGGCTCTTTGAGACTCTTCAGCGTGACCGCGGCGTCGATGTCGTCGAAATTGTAGGTCTTCCGGGCGGCGCCGTCAGCGTAGCTGACCTTGCCGTCGATGATGCGCACGTCGCCGAGCTGCACATCGCGCGTCGCGCCCTGCTGGCCTTCCGGCGCCGGCGCGCTTGCAAGGTTCCAGTTGATGCGGCCGTCCCTTGCGCGCGCGAGATTGATGTCGGGCTCGGTGAGAACGAAGCGGTCGATCTCGACGGCGCCTCCCGTGAGCATGGGCCACAGCTTCACGCCGATATCGGCCTCCTTCACGAAGGCGAGATGGGGAGCCTCAAAGCCTTCGGCGTTGGCGATCTTGAGGTCCGAGACGTGGAAGGCGGTCTTCGGGACCAGCTTGAAGCGAAGATTGTCGCCGATCGTCACCTGCCGTCCGAGGGCGTCGGACGCCGCCTTTTCGATGCGGCCCTTATAGGCCCCGACCGGGATCAGCCCCGGCGCGACGACGACAATGGCCGCCAGAAGCGCGATCAACGCCAGAACGGCAGTGATGAATCTCGACATGAGCGCCCTCTATCCCTGCAAATCCCCCGGTCCCCGCCGGCTGCAATTCACTTCATATAATGCTTCCGCGCCCCGACTCCAGCATGGAGCCGGCGCGGCGATTCTTGCAAAAGAACGCAGGGACGCGGAAAAGCGGGCCGATTCGGGGCCCGGGGCAGGACCAGGATGGACGGCCAAGCCAAGAGTCGCTGGATTGCAGGAGCGGCGGCGGTCGAGCGCCGCTCCGGTCTCGCCTATGGGGAGTTCGAACGAGACTATCTGCGCCCGCGGCGCCCTGTCGTGATCGAAGGCGCCCTCGAGGGCTGGCGCGCGCTCGCGCGGTGGACGCCGGAATTTTTCGCGAACGCCTATCACGGCCGCAAGGTCGCCTGCCGGAACGACACGGCCGAGCGCACGATGGATTCCTACATTGCGGCGCTTCCCGGCTCGACTCCGGAATCGCCTCTTCCCTATCTGCGCAATCTCAACATTCAGACCGACTTTCCGGAACTCGTTCCCGACATCAGCCCGAGCCTTGTCTTCGCCCGTCCCGACTGGCTGTCGAGCCGCCTGATGCCGAAGGACTGGCTGCGGCCGAACCATTTGAACCAGCTCTTCATCAGCGGGCGCGGGGCCCGCATTCCTTTGCACTACGACGACTGGATGACTCACAACATGGTCTCCAACGTCTACGGCGACAAACGGTTCCTGCTCTTCGATCCGTCGCAGGCGGAGCATCTCTACCGCTGCGGCGACGAGACGAGCGGCGAGGCATATATCCTTTCGGCGGTCGATCCATGGCGGCCGGATCTCGGAAAGTTTCCGCGTCTCTCCGAGGCGAAGGCCCATGAAGTCGTCATCGGCA
>CAYTVQ010000116.1:4780-8368 GCA_964441615.1 uncultured Caulobacterales bacterium
CGGGAGGGTTTGTCGCCGCCCCGATTGCCTGATAGACTCGCCCGCTCGGCGGGGGTGTTCGGCGTATGAGGGTATTGGGGACTGAACTCTTGGTCTTGATTAGCGCCATTCTGGCGCTGGCGGGCGCCGCAACGGCCGAGCCCGACGCGACGGCCGAAGCGGAATTGATCGCGCCCGCCGCGCCAGATCCCGCGTCGCTTGAGCGCTTCATCGACGGCTATGTTGCGGCGATTCAGGCCGACGGCTATCCGCCGGGTCTCATGGTCGCCGTCGCGACGCCCGACCGCGCCTTCGTGAAGGCCTATGGACTCGCAGATGCGGAAACTGGCGCGCCGGCGACGGCCGATACGCTGTTCCGCATCGCCTCCGTCTCCAAGACCTTTGTCTGGGTCTCGGTGATGATGCTGGTCGACGAGGGCAGACTCGATCTCGGCGCTGACGTGAACAGCTATTTGAAGATCGTCCGCATTCCCGAATCCTTCGGCAGGCCCGTCACCATGAACGATCTCATGGCCCATCGCGCCGGCTTTGAGGACACGCTCGGCGACTTCTTCGAGTCGCGCTCGGGGCGCAGCTTCGAGGAGGCGCTCGTCAACCAGACGCCGAAGCGCGTGGCGCCGCCGGGAGAGCGAACCTCCTATTCGAACTGGGGAACCGATCTCGCAGCGCAGATCGTCGCCGACGTTTCCGGCGTTCCTTACGACGACTTCGTCCGCACCCGGATTCTTGAGCCCCTCGGGATGTCCTCGACTGTCATGCGCGATCCGGTCTCGGCCTTCGGCAAGGCGCAGAACGATCCGGCCCTCGACGCCCGCACGGCGAGCCCGCACAAGCTCGACGCTGGCGCAGCCGCCGTCATGGGCCACGACGCCGTCGATCCCCTGAACGCCGCCGGCGCGATGTCGATGAGCGCCAAGGACGCCGCGCGCTGGATCCGGTTCTTCCTGAACGAGGGCGCCGCCGGCGAGGCGAGGCTGCTCTCTCCTGAAGCCTTCGCGCTGATGCGCAGGCGCAATTTCAGCGACCGGCCTGAGGCGCCCGATTTCGCGCATGGCTTCATGGAGGCTGAGATCGCCGGTCACAAGGTCTACGGCCATGGCGGCACGCTCACAGGCTTCATCAGCGATCTGACGATCGCCCCTGGCCTCAGGATCGGCGTCTTCGTTTCCGTCAACGGCGCTGAAGCGGGAGTCCGCACGCCCGATCTCCTCAGCCGCGCCATCATGGAGCAGGTCGCGGGCGCCTCGTCCTACGCCTCGAAATGGGACGGCGGAGGCGAGGACGCGAAGGCGGCGGCGGAGGAACTTGCCGGAACCTATCTCGGGGCGCGCCGCGTCCAGTCGAAATTCGAGAGGATCGCCTCGGTCGGCGGCGACATTTCCGTCGCCGCGCGCGAGGACGGCAGCCTCGCCGTCTCCAGCGGGGCCGTGACCCGGCGCTATTATCCGCTTACGAAGGATCTCTGGACCGACCTCGCGGAGGACAGGCTCTTCGTCTACCGCGATGCGAAAGGCGCGGTTGCCGGCTTCTCTCACCGCATGGGGACGGACACGGCCGTGAGCGCCTCCTTCCTGCAATCGTCGATGGGCCTTTCGGCGGCGCTGAACGGCGTTCTCCTCCTTTCTCTGACCGCGTTTCTGGGGCTCTGGCGCCGCCTCGGCCGCGACGCGCCGGCGAGCGCCGCGGGGCGCCTCATCGCGAGCGCGCATCTCGCCAGCGCCGCCTTGTGGCTGCTGCTCATCGGCATTCTCGTCGCGGCGCTGGCCGGCCTTTCCGGCGTCCAGCTTCCCGAGCTTCAGGCGAAAGGCTGGCCGCCGGCCGAGTTTCTCTGGCTGCAGCGCGCCGCGCTGGCCGCCGCGTTCGGCGGCGCCTTGTCGCTGGCGCTCCTCGTTCCGGCGATGGTCTCTTCGGGATGGTCGGTCTGGCGCAAGCTGCACTATCTTCTGTTCGCGCTGGCCGGCGGCTTCGCAGCCTGCACGCTGTGGGCGTGGAAGCTTGTGCTCGCGCCGATGACCAGCGTTTGAGGAGGGGAGGGCCCTATGTTTCCGATCGGCGACGTCAATGACGAGCGACATCGTTTTCCCTTCGTGACGCTGGGGCTCATCGTCATCAACGCCGCCGTCTTCTATCTTGAACTCATGGGCGGCGAGGCCTTCGTCGTGCAGTGGGCCTTCGTGCCGGCGCGCTTTTCCGCCGATCCCTCGGGCGACGCGGCGACGCTCTTTTCCGCCATGTTCCTGCATGCCGGCTGGATGCATCTCGCCGGCAACATGCTCTATCTCTATATCTTCGGCGACAATGTCGAAAATCGCCTCGGCCCGTTCATGTTCCTCATTTTCTATCTCGCCTCGGGGCTCGTCGCGACTTTTTCTCAGTATGCGGTCAATACCGCCTCGGCCATTCCCAATGTCGGCGCGTCGGGCGCGATCGCCGGGGTGCTCGGGGCTTACCTTCTCATGTTCCCGAAGGCGCAGGTGAACGTGCTTGTCGGCTCCCGCCTCCTGCCCCTTCCGGCCTTCCTGGTGCTTGGCCTTTGGATCGTCACGCAGCTTGTCGCCGGCGTCGGCGCGATCACCGAAACTGACCTGACGAAACATGTCGAGGAGCCCGAGCAGGGCGGGATCGCCTACATGGCCCATATCGGCGGCTTCGTCGCCGGCCTCGTCTTCGCGGTCGGCCTTGGCGGGCTTCGCCGGGCGAAACCCCAAGCCTGACCCGGAAACCGGCTCCAATCCAGCGCCGGAACATTCAAGGAACAAATCCTTGCCTTGTGAGAACAAATAGGATACGCATGCCGCCTTGACGGGGGTGGCCCCATCAGAGCAACGAGAGGCGGCGGCATGTTGCGGCAGAATCTGCGGGTCGTGGAGGCGGTGACGGTGGACAAGAAGAAGGCCCTCGAGGCGGCGATCTCCCAGATCGACAAAGCCTTCGGCAAGGGCTCGGTCATGAAGCTTGGCGATCGGGAAGTGGTTGAAATCGAAGCGATTTCGACCGGCTCCCTGGGGCTCGACATTGCGCTCGGCATTGGCGGCCTTCCGCGCGGGCGCATTATCGAGATTTACGGCCCCGAAAGCTCCGGCAAGACAACGCTTGCGCTTCAGGTCGCCGCCGAGGCGCAGAAACGCGGCGGCGTCGCGGCCTTCATCGACGCCGAGCACGCCCTTGATCCCATTTACGCCGGCAAGCTCGGCGTCAATCTCGACGACCTTTTGATCTCGCAGCCGGATGCGGGCGAGCAGGCCCTCGAAATCGCGGACACCCTCGTTCGCTCGGGCGCCGTCGATGTGCTCGTCATCGACTCGGTTGCGGCGCTGACCCCCCGCGCCGAACTTGAAGGCGAGATGGGCGATCAGCTCCCCGGTCTTCAGGCGCGGCTGATGAGCCAGGCGCTGCGCAAGCTTACCGGCTCGATCTCGCGCTCCAATTGCCTCGTCATCTTCATCAACCAGATTCGGATGAAAATCGGCGTCATGTTCGGTTCGCCGGAAACGACGACAGGCGGCAACGCCCTCAAGTTCTACGCCTCGGTCCGCCTCGACATCCGCCGCATCGGCGCGATCAAGAAGGGCGAGGAGGTGGTCGGCA
>CAYTVQ010000117.1:0-8361 GCA_964441615.1 uncultured Caulobacterales bacterium
TACATGGTGCGGGTCGCGGGCTTGCGCGGTCAGGTCCGGGAGAACGTGACGACGCCGAGCCAGGAAGGCCTCTCGCCCGCAGAACAGCTCGCCCTGATCAATCACGACGCGCTCGAACTGATGGCCCGCCAGCAAAGCTGCTGGCGGGATCTTCTGCCGAAGCTCAAGAGCGCCGGCGTCGAGGTTCTCGACACGAACGAGCTCTCGCCCGCCGAAGCGGAGTGGGTCGAGGCCGAGTTCCTGAACAACATCTTTCCGATCGTCACTCCGATCGCGCTCGATCCGGCGCACCCGTTTCCGTTCGTCCAGAATCTGGGTTTCGTGCTGGCCTTGAGCATGCGCCGCAGGGATGGCGGGGTCTTGAACACGCTCTTGCCGCTGCCGGTGAAGATCAAGCGCTTCCTGCGGCTGCCGACCCCGCCCGGGGGCGATGCGAGGCGCCTGCGCTTCATCGCGCTCGAGAAGGTGATCTACTTCTGCATCGGTCACCTGTTTCCGGGCTATGAGATCGTCGCGCACGGCTCCTTCCGGGTCCTGCGGGATTCCGACGTCGAAATCGAGGAGGAGGCCGAAGACCTTGTTCGCGTATTCGAGACTCTGGTGAAGCGCCGACGGCGCGGCGACGTGATCCGCGTAAAGGTCGAGGCTTCGACGCCGCCGGCGCTTCAGGCGCTCATTCGCGAAAAGCTGCAGGCGCACCCGCAGGACTTCGTTCTCGTCGAAGGGCTGCTCGGCCTCTCGCAAATCGCCGAACTTATCGTGCCGGAGCGTCTTGATCTGCAATTTCCTCCCTATGAGCCGCGCTTTCCAGAGCGCATCCGCGAGCATGGGGGGGACTGCTTTTCGGCGATCCGGGCCAAGGACATACTCGTCCACCACCCATACGAGTCCTTCGATGTGGTCGTGCAGTTCCTCAAGCAGGCCGCCGCTGACCCACAGGTGGTCGCGATCAAGCAGACCCTCTACCGGACTTCCAAGGATTCTCCGATCGTCCACGCCCTTATCGAGGCCGCCGAAAACGGCAAGAACGTCACTGCGCTGGTCGAACTGAAGGCGCGCTTCGACGAAGAGGCGAACATCAATTGGGCGCGCGCTCTCGAGCGCGCCGGCGTCAACGTCGTATACGGCTTCGTCGATTACAAGACCCACGCCAAGCTCAGCCTCGTCGTGCGCGAGGAAGAGGGCAGGGTGCGAACCTACGCGCATGTCGGCACCGGCAATTATCACGCCGTAACGGCAAAGGTGTATACGGATCTTTCACTGTTCACCTGTGATCCCGCTATTGGACGGGACGCCGCCAAGGTTTTCAATTTTGTGACCTCGACCGCGCGGCCCCAGACGTTCGAAAAGTTCTCCGTAGCGCCGATAAATCTGCGGCAAAAGATCACCACGCTCATTGACGCGGAGATCGCGCATGCGCGCGCCGGTCGCCCGGCGGCGATCTGGGCCAAGATGAACGCGCTGGTCGATGGCGTCATGATAGACAAGCTTTATGAGGCAAGTTCGGCCGGCGTGCAGATTGACCTTGTCGTCCGCGGCGTGTGCTGCCTTCGTCCCGGGGCGCCGGGCCTGTCGGAGAACATCCGGGTCAAGAGCATTGTGGGGCGGTTCCTCGAGCATGCGCGCATCTATTGTTTCGGCGGCGGCAAGCCGTTGCCGCATGCGGGCGCGCCGCTCTTTATCGCCTCGGCCGATCTGATGCCGCGCAATCTCAACCGGCGCGTGGAGGTCCTTTGTCCGATCGAGAATCCGACCGTGCACAGTCAGGTGCTCGACCAGATTCTGGTCGCCAATCTGCGCGACGAGGCCCAGAGCTGGCGCCTCAAACCCGACGGCGCTTATGAGCGGGTCGTCCCCGGCGGCGGCGCCGCCTTCAGCGCGCATACCTATATGATGATCAATCCGAGCCTATCCGGAAGGGGCGCGGCGCTCGAACTCAGCCGGCCCAAGGCGTTTTACTGAGTTGAGGCTCGGAGCCAACCCCTCTAAAAGCGCGGCCAGTCTTGCGAAGGGCGCTTGTGAGCAGAGCGGCGGTCAGTGACGGGGCGCGAGGGAGCCGGAGGGCCGTTATTGATATCGGCTCGAACTCGGTGCGTCTGGTGATCTATGAGGGGCCGCGGCGCGCGCCCTTTCCCATCGTCAATGAGAAGGCTCTCTGCGGCCTCGGGCGCGATCTAGGTCCCGGCGACGCGCTCGATGCGAAGGCGGTCGAGTCTGCGCTTGCAACGCTGGCGCGCTTCCGACGTCTAATCGAGGAACACGGCGATCCGCAAACGGACGTCTTCGCCACCGCCGCCGTCCGCGAGGCGAAGGACGGCAAAGCGTTCGTGCGCCGGATCGATGATATGGGCTTCAGGACGCGCATCATCCCGGGCGGCGAGGAAGCGGCGCTCGCCGCCGCCGGCGTCGTTTCCTACGAGCCCGGCGCCACCGGCCTCGTCGGCGACATGGGAGGGGGCAGCCTCGAACTCATCGCGCTTGATCGTGGCGAGATCAGGGAAAGCGTCTCCCTGTCGATCGGACCTTTGCGCCTCATGCAGGAGACAGGCGAGAAGATCGGGCCGGCGAGCGATGCGGCGATGAAGGCCCTCTCAAGAGTCGCCTGGCTCAAGCCCGGTCGTTTCCCCGCGCTGTATTCGGTCGGCGGCGCCTGGCGCGCGATCGCGCGCATCCACATGCGTTTGAAGAGCTATCCGCTGACAGTGCTCCATCATTATGAAATGCAGCGGAGCGAGGCGATCAGCGTTTGCGAACTGGTGATGCGGCAGAGCCGGCGTTCGCTCGAGGACATTCCCGGCATTACGAGGCGTCGTCTCGATACGCTCCCCTTTGCAGCGGCCGCGCTGAAGGCGCTGCTCGAACGCAGCGAGGCGGCGAAAGTCGTCGTGTCGGCGGGAGGCGCCCGCGAAGGAGTCCTCTATCTCGACCTGCCGCCTGAGATCCGCGCTCTAGATCCGCTGATGGAAGGCGCGAGGTTCTTTGCGGAGAGACTCTCCCCTGAAGTCTCCATGGGTCCGACCATCGCGCAGATGACGGACCGCCTCTTTCCGGATGAGGCGCCGGCGCAGCGTCGGCTGCGTGCGGCGAGTTGCGTGCTGGCGGACGTTGCGGCCTATTTTCATCCGGATTTGCGGGGCCTCCAGGCATTCGATACGGCCTTGCGCGCGCCCTTCTACGGCGTCTCGCACCGCGAACGCGTGGCTATCGCCTTCGCACTCTATGTGCGTCACGAGGGCAAGGTATCGGGCGAGCCGGACGCCGCGATTGTATCGATGCTGTCTGAGGAGGAGCGCGACGCCGCCGTGCGTCTCGGGCTCGCCATGCGCTTTGCGACGTCGCTCGCTCCCAAGGCGCCGCATGCGCTCGCCGGCTGCGAACTCATCCGCCACCGGGACAAGATCGAGTTTCGCGCCCCGCACACGATGCGGTCGCTCATGGGAGAGACGACGGTTAGGCGGCTCGAAAGCCTCGCCGCCGAGTTCGGCCTCCCCGCAGCCGAGATCTACTTCTGACCGGCGCTACGCTGATAAGGACTCGACCAGTTCGACCTCGCCGTTCCTGAGGCGCAATGCGATCTCGCCGCGCTTCAGTTTCAGCGCAAGCTCGCCGAATATCCGGCGGCGCCAGCCGCGCATCGCGGGCACATCCGCGCCGTCATTGACCGCGATCGCCTCGATGTCGGCGGCCGAGGCGACAAGGCGCGGGGCGACGTGATGTTTTTCGCACTGGCGCTTCAAAAGTACGCGGAGCAGTTCGACGACGTCGGGCGGCGCGCTCGCCCGCGGCGAGTCCGCCTCTTCGAGGAGCGGGAGGTCCTGGCGCTTCAGCGCCGAGCCCTCGGCGATCGCCTGAAGAATCGCCGCGCCGGCCCGCGAACGCTCGAAGCCTTCGGGCATCGAGCGCGCGCGCGCGAGGTCCTCGGGCGTCTTCGGCTTCAGCCGCGCCAGTTCGAAGATCGCTTCATCCTTGAGAAGGCGTCCGCGCGGGACGTCGCGCGCCTGCGCCTCGCGCTCGCGCCACTCGGCCAGCTTGGCGATGATCCCGATTTCGTTGGGTCGAACGCCGCGAAGCCTCAGCCGCTCGAACGCCTTCTCGGGATCGACGCGGTAGAGGGCAGGGTCCGCGAGGGCCCTCATTTCCTGTTCGATCCATTCGCCACGCCCGTCTTCCTTCAGTTTCTCGACAAGAAGGGGATAGGCGTCTCGCAAATGCGTCACGTCGGAGAGCGCATAGGTCAGCTGCGCGTTCGACAGGGGCCGCATGGACCAGTCGGTGAAACGTGAGCCCTTGTCGATGCGCGCGCCGAGGAGCCCGCGCATGAGAGGCTCATAACCGATCTGGTCGCCGAAGCCGCAGGCCATCGCAGCGATCTGGCTGTCGAAAAGCGGCGCCGGAGTCGCGCCCATCTTCAGGTGGAATATCTCGACGTCCTGGCGGGCGGCGTGAAAGACCTTGACGACTTTGGGGTCGCCCAGAAATTCGAGGAAGGGCGAGAGATCGATGCCCTCCGCCATCGGATCGACGATGCCCTCGACGCCCGCCGCCGCCGCCTGGATGAGGCACAGCACCGGCCAATAAGTCCGCTCACGCATGAATTCGGTATCGACGGCGGCGAAGGGCGCGGCCCGCAGTTCCCGGGAGAAGGCGGCAAGGTCGTCAGTCGTTGAAATGATGCGCATGCACAGGTCGGTTGGAATTTCTGGCGGAGAGGAAGGGATTCGAACCCTCGATACCGTTTAACGGGTATACGCCCTTAGCAGGGGCGCGCCTTCGACCAGCTCGGCCACCTCTCCGAAGTTTGGCGCAAAATGTCCGCAAACGCCCGAGCGCGCAAGCCATGGTCTCGGGAAATTCCGCCCATGACGCTATTATTCACGCGCGTCGGCGGGCGCGGGTGCGTCCCTTTCTTCGCAGGCGCGGCCCCCGCCTCTGACTTCGGCCAGCATGCCGCTATTGAGATCGGCGGCCGACGCGTCCGCGCCGGCCGTCGCCGCAATATAATCGCGATAGGTCTGGCATTCGTCCCCCTGCGCCGATTGGGTCGCGGATGGTTGGGCCGGCGATGCAGACGCTTCTTCCCCGGAAGCGACGATCGGCGCCATGACGAGCGGGTTCGCCGGCGCCGCTTTCGTTTGGGAGCCGACAGATGGCGCGCTGGCCGCCGGAAGGGATTGCGGACTCCTTGCGGAAGGCGCTGCCGCCGGTGGGGGCGGCTGCCTTCCCATCAAGGCTGGCGCGACCGAGGGCGCTTGCGCGGCAGGCCGCGCGGTGGCGGTCTTTGCCTGTGCGGCCCGCTCCACAGCGAGGCGCCCCTTCGGTCTCGACGCGGCGGTCCTAGGCGCATCGCCGAGATAATCGGCCCCGTCGGCCTCATCGAGGACATTGCCTGGCAGCGCGCCTGTCTCGAGGCTCGGCGTTGGGGGAGGCGGCTCCGCCGGCTCCGTCTCAGGACCGGGCGGTTTCAGATCGACAAGGCTCGCGGCGTCGGCAAAGCGCGCAGTGCGCTCGGGCAACGGCGGGAGCGTGCCGGCGAACTGCCGATTCGGGGTCAATCCGGCGCGCTTGGAGGTCCCGCCGAGTTCAATGTCGGCGGCGAGCTTGCCCGCAATCGGCGCGTCATCGAGACGGGCGCGATAAACTTGCGAGTTCTCCAGCACGCGCTGCACGTAGTTGCGGGTTTCCTGGAACGGGATCAGCTCGACCCAGTCAACCGGATCCACTCCCGCAGCGCGCGGATCGCCATATCTTTCGATCCACTGCACGGCCCGGTTGGGGCCGGCATTATAGGCCACATAGGTGAGGATGCGCGAGTTGTTGTAACGCGCGAAGAGATGGGACAGATGCGCGGCTCCGAGCGTCATGTTGTATTCGGGATCGTCGAGCAGTCCTGCGCGCGAATAGGGAATGCCCTCCTTCTTCGCCGTGATTTCCGCCGTTGTCGGGAGCAGCTGCATGAGGCCGCGCGCCCCTGCCGACGAATAGGCGCGAGGGTTGAACTCGCTCTCCTGGCGCGTGATTCCGAGAATGACTTCGGCGGGCGCGAAGCGGCGCGCCCGGTCCGGGATGTGGACGAGCGGGTAGACAGCGTCGCCAACAAAGGCGCCCCGGCCGACGCCGACCTTGCCGGCGCGCACTTTCACATGCGTCGCCCCGACCCGGTCGGCGAGGCGCGCAAGCTCAGCGTATTCGCCCGGCGTCTCCAGGTGATCGTCAATGTGATAGGAAAAGATCAGGAAGGTCTTTGCGTCGCCCATATCCGAGAGGGCGCGCAGCGCATGCACAGCGGGGCGCGACGAGAAGCGGGCGAGGTCTTGCGGGGTTGGCGTCACCGGCGCCGCGAAGGCGACCTTGAGCGCCTCGCCGCCAAGCCGCTCCGCAGCCAATTGTCCGTAGTAGGTGTAAATGTGGCGCGCGGCTTCCCTGTAGCGCACCTTGGCGAGGTCGAGCGCGCCCTTCGACTCGGCGGCGCGTCCGAGCCAGTAATAGGCGCGGCTCACCGAGATGGGCGCCCCGACTGCGCCGGCGAGCGCCGCAAAATGCGTTTCGGCGCGTTCTGGCGCGTTCATGAATCGGAGCGCGATCCATCCGGCGTTGAATTCGGCTTCGGAGAATTGCTGCCCTGGCTCGAGCCCGTGGCGCGCCGCCATATTGTAGGCGTCTTCGTAACGGCGCTCCTGGAGCGCCCAGCGCATCAGGAGCTGGCGCTCCTCCCACCAGCGGACGGGATTGCGCAGAGTGGCGGGATCGGTCGGCGCCTGCATGGCGAGCGAGACGGCGCGCGGCTCTTCTTCGCGCCTGCGGTAGTAGCGGACCGCGGCGGCGAGAACGCCCGAATCCAGCCGTTCATCGTCTTTCAGCGAATTGAACAGCGTGGCCGCGTTTTCCTGGCCGAGCAGGAGAGCGGCGCGCGCGTCGGCCATGCGCCGGTCGCGCGCGGGCAGGAAATGGAAGACGCGCTTGGCGGCCGAGACCTCGCGGCTCCACAAAAGGCGGTCAATCCGGGCGATATGATCGTCTACGGAGAGATAGCGTCCATAACTGGCGATGAGCCGCTGCTCGTCCTGCAAGGTGAAGTTGAAGCGCTTCCACGCTTCCTTGACGTAGACTTCGCCCGCCTCGCTCTTGCCGACGGCGAATTCGGCGCGCGCGAGCGCCAGCATGCCCTCGCCGGTGACGGGATCGCGCGTCTCGAAGAAGTCGAGAATGGAGCGCGCCGAGGCATTTGCCGTGATGCGCTTTTCGACATGCGACTGGATCTTGGCGATGCCTGGCCAGTCGGGGTGGGTGTCGAGAAAGGCGTCGGCCTCCATCACCGAGACAAGCGGGTCCTCGGCATAGAAATAGAACCAGCGGCCAAGGCTCTTCGAGACGGGAGACGACAGACGATCGGTCATGGCTCTGGCCGTCGACCAGTCGCGTTTCTCGACCGCCTTCTGGACCTCGGCGAGATAGAGGATGTCGGCGCGCGTCACATATTGCGGCCCCGGCGGCGGCGGTTTGAGGCGGGGCATGCCCATCTCCGCGCCCGCCGGAAGGCCGAGGCAGAATATAACCAGTCCCGCCGTCATTCCGGCTACGCTGCGCTGAACACGCGCCTTGACCATTCGCACGCTCCTGATCTCCCCCGGTAATCCGGAGACGTTAACGTATTCGGGGCCGCGGCAAAACTTCATCCGCGCCACGCTGCTTGCCGGCCGTCCATAATAGGCGGTATCGGTGGTCGCAAATAAGGCACAAGCCGTGATGCTCAGGCTCGAAGGTTCATTGACCGCGCTGGTGACGCCGTTCCGCAACGGCGCGGTCGATGAAGGGGCGCTTGTCAGGCTGGCCGAGCGTCAGATCTCGGCTGGGACCAGCGGTCTCGTCGCAGTCGGCTCCACAGGCGAATCGCCGACGCTATCCGCCGCCGAACACGAACGCGTGATCGGCCTTTGCGTCGAGGCCGCGGGCCGGCGCGTCCCCGTCATCGCCGGCGCCGGCTCGAACGATACGGCGCGGGCCATTGCGCTTGCCGGGGCGGCGGCGCGGGCCGGCGCCGACGCGCTGCTCGCCGCGACCGGCTACTACAACAAACCAAGCCAGGCGGGGCTCTTCGCGCATTTCGCCGCGCTTCATGACGCGACGCGACTGCCGATCATCCTCTACAATGTTCCGGGCCGGACCATCGCGAACCTTTCAGTGGAGACAATCGCCGCGCTCTCGAAGCTGCCGCGGATCGTCGCCCTGAAGGATGCAACCGGCGACCTCGCGCGCGCCGCTCTGCAAAGACTTGCGAGCGGTCCTGACTTTACGCTGCTCTCGGGCGAGGACATGACCGCCGTCGGCTTCAACGCCATGGGCGGGCGGGGCTGCATCTCGGTG
>CAYTVQ010000118.1:0-8318 GCA_964441615.1 uncultured Caulobacterales bacterium
GCCGCGCCAGGGAGCAGGGATGGACTAAGAATGTTTCTTCAAGGACCGGCTCGAGGCGCTCCGCCGTGAGGGCAACTACCGGGTCTTCGCCGACATCGAGCGCAAGGCTGGCGCCTTCCCTGCGGCGGCCAACCATGGCGCGCTGGGGCCCCGGGACGTCACCGTCTGGTGCTCCAACGACTATCTTGGCATGGGTCAGCATCCCAAGGTCTTGAGCGCGATGCGGGCGGCGCTGGACGCCTGCGGCGCGGGCGCGGGCGGCACCCGCAATATTTCAGGAACCAACCACGCTCACGTGCTCCTCGAGGCCGAACTCGCCGACCTCCACGGGAAGGAGGCGGCCCTCGTCTTCACCTCGGGTTATGTCGCGAACTGGACCGCCCTTGGGACGCTCGCCGGGAGAATGCCCGGATGCGTCGTCTTCTCGGACGCACTAAACCACGCCTCGATGATCGAAGGGATCCGCCATTCACGAGCCGAGCGGCGTATCTTCCAGCATAATGACGCCGCAGATCTCGATCGGCAGCTTAAGGAGCTGCCGGTCGGGACGCCGAAGATCGTCGCCTTCGAGTCGCTATATTCGATGGACGGCGACATCGCGCCAATCGCGGAGATTGTCGCCGTCGCCGAGAAGTACGGCGCGCTCACCTATCTGGACGAAGTTCATGCAGTCGGCCTCTATGGTCCGCGCGGCGGCGGAATCGCTGAGCGCGAGGGTCTGATGGCGCGCATTGACGTCATCAACGGCACTCTCGCCAAGGCCTATGGCGTCATCGGCGGCTACATCGCAGCTTCGGCGGCGCTTGTCGATTTTGTCCGCAGCTTCGGGTCAGGATTCATTTTCACGACGGCCCTGCCGCCGCACGTCGCGGCAGGCGCGTTGACCTCTGTTCGGCACCTGAAAGAGAGCGGCGAAGAGAGGGCGGCCCATCAGACTCGTGTGCGGGAAGTCCGGGCGCGCCTTCGCGCCATCGGCATTCCGATGATCGACAATGCCTCCCACATCGTGCCGGTGATGGTGAAGGACCCTCTAAAGTGCAAATGGATCAGCGACTGGCTGATGGCCAATCATGGCATCTATGTTCAGCCGATCAATTATCCGACAGTCCCGAAAGGAACCGAACGGCTTCGCATCACGCCATCGCCGACGCACTCCGAGGCCGACATCGACCGTCTCGCGCGCGCACTCTCCGAGATCTGGTCGCAGTGTGCGCTGGCCCGCCAGGTGGCGTAGCGTCCTGCTGCCTACGCCCTGCAGCCGGCAAGGCCCGCTGACGGGATGACCGTTTTCCATCCCTCTGCGGTGACGATCGAGACGATGCCGCGCTCAAGATAGCTGCCGCCATCAAAACCAAGACTGAAGCGGGTCTCGACCGTGACGGAGAGGCCGCTGTCGTTCACGAATTTCTGGCGTTCCGAGACGCCATAGCTGCTGGCGCCCGAGGCTTCGACAAGGGCGAACTTTCTCTCCTTGCCGCCGATGACCATCGAGGCGACCTTGCCGGAAATGTACCGGAAGATGGGCATCGGGCGGTCCTCATCGAGAGTCCACAGCACCATGCCGCACGCTCCTCTCGGTATCGATGATTCCGGGAGCGCCGCGACGACGGCTCCATCGCTCTGCGGGGAGCTCGGCGCCAGGGACGCGGCGGCGGCCGTTTCCGGCGCGCCCGGGTCCTTGCTGGCGCAACCGGCGCATACAGCGCTAAAGAGCGATAGGATCAAGTTTTTCGCATTCATGACCCTGGCCTCAGGACGCCGGACATCGCCATCGACATCGCTCCCTCCCTTTGGGTGAACCCAAACGCGCGCAAGGCTTCGGCGAGCTCGGCGCGCGACGGCGCCGCCGTCGCGTCAAGCGTGTAGGTCATATCAGGCTTGACCGAGAGCTTCAGGCGCACCGCCCCGTCGGCGTTCTCGCCTGAAAGCGTCGCGATCATGGAGCCGCCGACGCAGCTTGCGCCGCCCGAAAGGTCAACCTTTTCGCCGCGGAGGCGCCGCGCCGGAGCAGCGAGAACATCCGTCCAAAGGTCGATATCGGCGCCGGAGCAGCCGCTGCGGTTGAATTTCAGCTCGCGCACCGTTCCACGAAGACGCCCCTCGAGCGGCGCACCGAGAAAGGCGTAACGCCGGGCCGTCGCGAGATCGAATTCGAACTTCGCGTCATTAACGGTGAAGCCGCCAAACGAGACGCTCAGGCGGCCATCACCCGTGACTGCGCCGCCTTCAAGCCGGACGACCGCCGTGGCCGCGCCCGACAGGAATGACAACCCTTGAAGGGAAAAACTCAGATCGCCCAGCGCAACGCCTTCGAGGCGCGCATCGACGAGTTTTCCGCTCCAGAGCGTTCCCTCGGCCTTGGCGACAGTGAGCCGTCCCGATCCGCCGAACATGCTGACGACCAGCGAGGCCGGGGCCAGAGCCGTCAGCTGAAATCCGCCGGCGAAGGCTGCAAGCGCCAGAAGAAAGCGACTGGAGAGCCTCTGATTGAATATCGACAACATTTTCAAGGCGCTCACCCGTCATCTGCCCAATGTCGCCTGGATGCGCACCAGATCGCCGTCAGCCCGCGATATATCTGCGGACTTCACCTTGACGCCATGTTCCCGTTCGAGGCGTGACAATAGCTCGAAGAGCCGCTCCGGCGCCACCGGCCCTGCCTGCATATCGACCGACCCGTCCGGCATTGCGTTGACAAAGGTGAGTTCGACGCCCAGCGCGCCAGCGACCAGGTTGAGAACGTTGCGCACCGGCTCAGTCCCTTTAGCCAGAACGGGCGTCGCCAAGGCCGCCGAACGCGCGACCAGCCGGTACCGGTCTTCCGCGGATGCGGCGCGGGCCTCGGCGCCGTCCCGCCATTCAAGAACTGGCGCGACTGCGAGCTCCGCGACGGCCGCCATGATGAATATGGCGACGCCGGCGCCGATGATCAAGCGCTCGCGCAGCGTTCGTGCGGCCCACCATGCTTTCATTGGAGCCGCGCCTTCAGATCGCCGGACCAGGCGTCGCCAGTCCTGCGAAAGCCGCCGCTATCAGCCGCGGCGACGCCTGCCTGCGCGAGATCGCCCTTGAAGGCTTCGACGGCGGCGTCAGATTTGCTCTTTACGCTGATGATATAGTCGCCGCGCGCTGCGTCGAAACGCACCCGATCGATTTCGACAGCGCCGTTCGCGTCGATCGCCGCCGCAAGACGCGACGTAATGATGAGAAATGAGGCCTCGCCGCCGCCGGCGGCGAGACGTCTTCTCGCATATTCCGCCGGATCCTCCGCCGCCGCTTCTGCAAAGCGACTCTCATGCAGCTCCCTGGCGCTTCTTTCCCATGCGGCTTCGGCGCGGGAGAACCGCGCGCCTTCAGCCATCACTGAGAGGAAGGCGACCGCGGCCAGAGCCGCGCCAAGCGCTGCTGCGCGCCGCCAGGGGCCAAGCACCCCGACAAGCTGCTTCTTTCGAAAGAGGCGCTTCTCAAGGAGATTCGGCGGCCGCGCTGTGTTGAGAGCCTGCGCGATCGCCCCCAGAACCGCAGCGTCTCCCGAATGGCCAGCCCGATCTATGGCGCCGTCTCCCGGCAGCGAAGCGCAGAGCGCCTCGTCGCCAAAGACCAGAAACTGGGGCGACGGCGCATCAAAGAGGCCGGGCGCCAAAGCGCAAAAGAGGTCCTTCTCCAGCGCGCAGCCGGTCCCGGCGAACGCAGCGATCACGCGCGCCCGATCTTCAATGATCGTCGCCCGATCATTGGAAGAGGCGAGCGCCAGATAATCCGCAGTGAGCACATCGAGATCTATCCCGGCGCCTTCGAAAGCGGCGAGCCAGCCGCGCACGACATCCGCCCGCGCCGCCATCGCAACGGCGGATTGCCCGAACGCCGCGCCCACCTGCACCAATTCCATCGCCTCCGCGAGTTCGTCCTCCATCAGACACGATGCCGCCGCCAGCAGTTTGGTTCTGCTTTTCGGCGCAGTCGGCAGGACGCGGCTGGCGACCTGTTCGCCGGGAATTAGCGCGACAGTCTCCGAAGCCTCGCGAGCAAACGGGGCGATCGACGCGAGCCTGTCGGCGCCCTCTATGGCGCCGAAGTCCAGAACCTCGCCGCCAGCGGCTATGGCCCAGCGGATCAGATCGCTTTCCGTCTGCCCAAGGAGAAAGAGAAGCCTGCGCGTCATTCGAACAAGGACCCAATACGGCGCGACACGAGCCGCGCCTTGCCGTCGTCGCTCACCTCATAGAGCAGGCGCAGCATCACGCGCTGATCATGATACCGGATGGCCGTATCAGCCTCGACATATTTCGACCTCAACTTTACGCGTCCGCGCGCCTCTTCAGAAATGTTCTTACCGGCAAAGGCCGCATCCGACCAGAACTGGTCCGGCGACGAATAGCCGGCGGCTGGACGGTTCGATATCGCTGTTTCGATCGCTGCGAGCGAGACTCCTTCCCCGATTAGCGCCGCGAGGACGGGAGCCGCCTCAGGCGTCAGCATATTAACGTTTACCGGCGCTGGTTCTGTCTCCGGAAGCGCGCAAAGAAACGCGCGCATCCGCCTATAGGTTGCGGCGCTGACGCCCGCCGCCGCGCGAAGCTCGGTTGGGTCGGCGATGACGCCTCCGCCGGTTCGATAGGGCGCAGGCAGATTCGCATAATAGTCGTCCTCAGCGCCCTGGGGCGTCTGGAAACTGTCCGCGTCGATCCAGTCGGCGATGACGGCCGCAAGGCGCTTTGGATCAGCATCCTTAAATTCGAGGCTGTTAAGAAGGCTCTCAAGCTCCGCAATTTTTCGATCGCCCCTCCCGGGGCCCGAAGCGGCCTCGCTCTGCGCAAGAGCGTTCACGTTGAAACAGGCGGTTGCGTCGCTGAAATCGACAATCGCCCCGCCGTTGTCCATGGGAAACTCGACCGGCGCCTTGAAGAACGGATTTTCTGGAGAAAACCTGAACTCTGCGCCGCTCGCAGCGGTCTCGATGGCGCTCCTGACAAGAACCTCCGCGCCGTGAGCGCGCCAGAGGAGCTCAGCGCGGACCCGCGCATTCGCCGCGCGGCTGGACGCCAGGATCATTCGGTCGCTGATCGACATGACGATGAAAGAAAGCGTCGCCACGAGCAACAGAACGATCAAGAGCGCCGCGCCGCGTTGTCGTGAAAATGTCAACGACTCGATCATTGCGGCGCCTTCGGTCCGCCAACGTCGCCGATCCAAAAGAGCTGCTCGATCTGTCCGTAGCGGTCGGACTCGATGGCGATTGAAATCGCTCGCGGCGCAAGGCGCGGCACGCCAGGCGTAGGCCAAGCATCGATCCATTCGAGTTCGCCCTGCCTGAGGACTTTCTCGCCGAGGAGAAAGCGCAAGGTAAGGCCTCGCGCTTCACGAATGAGCACGCGGTCAAATCGCGGCTGGCCCCGCGCGTCGTCGAGAAATGGCCGGATGCGGCGCACAAGCGCCCCGCCCTTTTCGACATACTCCACATACTGAAGCTCCGAGCGCGGCGCCTCCTCGCCCGGATTGGTCCATCCAGCGCGTACGAATGCAAGCAGGCGCCGTTCCCCCTGAGGCTCATTGCGCGGACGCCATTCGTCGCCGCCGCGAAAGGGCGGGCCGGCGACATCGCCATACTCGTCGCGCACCGTGCGCAAGCGAATCTGGGCCATATCTTCCCTGATCAGCAAATTGGCGATCTGGAGCTCCGCAAGGCGCGCTTCTGCTTCCTTCAGCTGATCGCGCGCCTCGACGCCAAGCCGCAATGCAAAAACCGCCGCGGTCGAGACCATCGCGAAGATCAGAAGCGCGATGAGGAGCTCCGGCAGGGTGAGACCATGCTGGCGGTTCATTGCGCTTCGGCCTTCAGGGTCATCGCCCGCGCGAGAACTTGCGCTCCTTGCGCCGGCATGACTTCCGCATCAATGCGGACTATCCCGGCGACCCCTGTCTCAGCGACAGTGATCCGCAGTGTCCATGGGCGCGCAGCGAAGGAGCGCTCCTCCACCGTCTCGCCTCGCTCAGGCGCGCCGCGCTGCGCCAGCTTTTCAACCATCGCTGCATCCGCCAGCATGCCGGCAAGCATCTTTGCTTCCTGGTCGGCTATAAAGCGCGTGTTCTGCCCGATCAGCGAGACGATGGACGCGGCGACCAAGCCGAGGATCGCCAGTGCGACCAGAACTTCGACCAGGGTGAGGCCCTTCTCGCGCCATCGGCGCGCCTTGCTTCGGCGTCGATCCGAAGTCCGTCTGCAACAGCGCGCCGCGACATGGATCCGCCGCCTATTCATCGTGCGACACCATGATCGTTTCATCCGGCAGATTGCGCACGATCCAGCTCTCGCGACGGTCGCGAAACTCAACTTTGAATGGCGTGGTGAGCCCGATCGGATCGAGAATGATCCGCGTTTCACGAACTTCTTCGGCATCTGCGGTCTTCTTCTCATTTCCTGCGGCTGGATCCTCCACTGTCGCAAGAAGGACGACGCCCTCAGGCACGGTCCGGCTGGCGAAGCGCCGTCCAGAGACTTCTTCCTTCCATTGTCCGCCGACATAGCGCTCGATGCGATAGCCGCGCGCGCCGACGGCGACCGACATCGCCTTTCCCTGGATGACAGAGTCCTCCCAGGCCGCGCCAAGGCGCGCAGCGAAGCGTTCGGATTCCTCCTTCGCCAAGGAGCGCGCCGGCGGCGCGTTGAGCACAATCACCGAAGCGGCCAGGGCGAGGATCGCCATAACGACGAGCAGCTCGATGAGCGTGACGCCGCGCTGGCGTATTATTCCTTGCCCGTCCAATTGCCGATATCCGCATCCAGGCCCTCACCCCCACGCTGGCCGTCCGCGCCGAGAGAGTAGACATCGAAAGCGCCATGCTCCCCCGGGAAGCGATACTGGTAGGGGCGGCCCCAGGGATCGACAGCAGCGCCCGCGCGCAAATAGCCGCCAGGCCGATACTGGCTCGCATTGAGGGCGTCCGCCGGCGCCGACGACAGCGCCGCAAGACCTTGATCCGTTGACGGATAGGTCATCATGTCGAGCCTGTACTGGTCGAGCGCGCCCTCGATAGTCTTGATGTCGATCTGGGCCTTCCGCACGGCCGCACGGTCGCGCTCGGGGAGCACGTTGATCACCACCAGCGCCGAGATGAAGGCGAGGATGGTCAGCACCACGAGAAGCTCAATCAGCGTGATGCCGCGCTGGCGCAGCCGTGACGCGCGCCGGCCGCCTGTTCGGTCCGTCGGGGCGGTGACAGATGGTCTCATCATGGCGACTCCAATTATCCGGCGGCGAGAGCGTTCAGGCGCAGGATCGGAAGCATGATCGCGATCACGATCAGCATCACGACCCCGCCCATGGCGATAATGATCGCCGGCTCGAGAAGGCGCAAGGCGACCGTGGTCGCGGTGTCAAATTCCTCCTCGAGCTGCTCGGCCGCCTTGTCGAGCAGCGCCGGCACGGCCCCAGCCTTTTCTCCGGCCGCGACCATATGCGTCATCATCGGCGGGAGCACCCCGGCCCGTTTCAGGGCGGCGGCGATGGATGAGCCTTCGCGCACCATGACGATGGAGCCGTCGAGGCGCCAGCGCATGAAATCATTCGCGATCGTCCGTTGCGCCCCGATCAGGCTATCGAGCAGGGGCGCGCCGCCCGAAAAGAGCGTTGACAGCGTGCGCGCGAAACGGGCGCCGTCAAGCCCGCGCAGCAGATTTCCGAGAACCGGGATCGTCAGGACGAGGCGATCGAACGAGCGTTTGAAGGCCGGGGCTTTCAGCGCCCTCCAGAATGCGATCGCGCCGGCTGCGATAGCCACCAGAAAATAAACCCCATAGCCGCCGATCAGCTCAGAGGCGCCGACAACGAGGCGGGTCACAAACGGAAGTTCTGCATCAAACGTCTGGAACTGCTCGACGATCTTCGGGACGACCTGCGTCATCAACGCCGTCACAACGCCGCCAGCGACCATCGCGAGTGCGAGGGGATAGATCAGCGCGGCCAGCGCCTTGTTTTTCATGGCGCGGTTTTTTTCGAGCATGGCGGCAAGCCGGTCGAGAACGCCCGGGAGATCGCCTGAGGCCTCGCCTGCTGCAATGACCGCGCGGTAGACTGGCGGAAAGGATTTTGAATCCTCTCCGAGCGCATCAGCAAAGCGCCAGCCCTCGACGACGCGCTCGCGCACGGCCAGCAGGCGTTGTCGCGCGCCCTGTTTGGGGGCCTGCAGTGCGACCGCATTAAGAGCCTCTTCGAGAGGCGTCGCAGCGCCGATCAGAACGGCGAGCTGGCGCGTGATCTGCACGAGATCGGGCGCCGCGATCCGCGCCTCGCGCTGCCCGATGAGGCCCTTGCGCTTTT
>CAYTVQ010000119.1:0-8248 GCA_964441615.1 uncultured Caulobacterales bacterium
GGCGATCCGCAGGCGCTTCCTGACGCCGGGCATGTCGCTCGGCGCGCTGTCGCCCGAGGCGCATGGCGCCCTCAATGTCGCCATGAACCGCATTGGCGGAAAGTCCGTGTCGGGCGAAGGCGGAGAAGACCCGGAGCGCTATCGCCCGCTGCCGAATGGCGACAACGCCAATTCCGCCGTCAAGCAGATCGCATCGGGACGTTTCGGCGTCACAGCCGAATATCTCAATCAGTGTACGGAGATCGAGATCAAGATCGCGCAGGGCGCCAAGCCCGGCGAGGGCGGGCAGCTTCCAGGCTTCAAGGTGACAGAGTTCATCGCGCGCATGCGCCATGCGAAGCCGGGCGTGACGCTCATCTCGCCGCCGCCGCATCACGACATCTATTCGATCGAGGACCTCGCACAGCTCATCTACGACCTGAAGCAGATCAATCCGGCTGCGCGCGTCTGCGTGAAGCTCGTGTCCGCAGGCGGCATCGGCGCCATTGCGGCAGGCGTCGCCAAGGCCAAGGCGGACGTCATCCTCATCTCGGGACATGTCGGCGGCACCGGCGCCTCGCCCCAGACGTCGATCAAGTTTGCAGGCTCGCCCTGGGAGCTCGGCCTCGCCGAGGCGCATCAGCTGCTGACGCTGAACGATCTCAGGGAGCAGGTGACTTTGCGCACGGATGGCGGCATCCGCACCGGGCGCGACATCGTCATCGCCGCCATGCTTGGCGCCGAGGAATACGGCATCGGCACCATTGCGCTCCTCGCCCTCGGCTGCCTAATGGTGCGGCAATGCCACTCCAACACCTGTCCGGTCGGGGTCGCGACCCAGGACGAAGACCTGCGCCGCCGCTTCGGCGGCGCCCCGGACCATGTCGTCAATCTCATGACCTTTCTCGCCGAAGACGTCCGCCGGCATCTCGCCGCGCTGGGCGCACGCTCGCTCGAGGAGATCGTCGGACGCGCCGACCTGCTGGATCAGGTGTCCCGCGGCTCCGCCGATCTCGACGATCTCGATCTTAACCCGATCCTCGTGCGCATCGATTCCGGCGCCTCGCCGCCGCGCTCGACGCGTCAGGGCCGGCGCGAGATCGACGACACGCTCGACCAGCGCATCCGCCCGGCGCTTGACGCCTTTTTCCTGTTTGGGGAACGGCAGGAGCTGACTTTGCCCGTGCGGAACACTGACCGCACCATCGGGGCCCGGCTGTCTTCTGAAATCGTCCGCACCATGACTGGACGCAAGCTTGACCCCGATCACCTCACCTTGCGCCTGCGCGGCTCGGCGGGCCAATCGCTCGGGGCCTTCAGTGCGCGGGGCCTCAAGATCGTCGTCGAGGGCGACGCCAATGACTATGTCGGCAAGGGCCTTTCCGGCGCGGAGATCGTCTTGCGGCCCCCGGCGAGCGCGGCGCGAGACCCGCAGGCGATTATCGGCAACACCTGCCTTTATGGGGCGACCTCCGGCGCGCTGTTCGCGGCCGGGCGCGCTGGCGGACGCTTCGCCGTGCGCAATTCCGGCGCCGTCGCCGTGGTCGAGGGCTGTTCGACCAATGGCTGCGAATACATGACCGGCGGCGCGGTCGTCATTCTCGGTTCAGTCGGCGCCAATTTCGGAGCCGGCATGACAGGCGGCGAAGCCTTCATCTACGATCCCGATGAGCGTTTCTCGGGCGCCGCCAATGCCGAGACCATCGCCTGGGGCGCGCCCGATGACCTTGCATCGCATCGCCTGCGCGGGTTGATCGAACGGCACTGGCGCGAAACCGACTCGCCGCGCGCGAAAGCGATTCTGGACAACTGGGCCTCGGCCCGCGCCGCCTTCCGCCATGTGCGCGCGGCGGCGGCGCCCGGCAAGCCGCTCGCAATCGAGTCGCCAGAGCCGATGAAGATCCCGGCTCAGTGAGACTTCTTCGTCCGGCGCATCTGCGAGAGGGCGATCAGCGTCATTGTGGGAACGAAGCCATCGATCTGGCCGGTCGGGTCGGCGACCTCCCAGAAGGCGAAGAAGCCTGCCCATCCCCACATGGCGACAGCGGCGACGCCGAGGATGATATCGACAGCCACCTCGAAACCGGGAATGCGGCCAAGGGTGAAATCGAGAATGTCGAGGACGACAGCAATCAGAAGCTTTGCGACTTCCGGCCTCATGCGGCGCTCCGTTGCGGTTCGGCCCTCAGGCGCTCGCGGATGAACTCCGCCGTCAGGGCGATCGCTTCCTTCCCTTCCGGCATCAGCGCGGCAAGCAGCGGCCATACATGCGCGAGGCCGGCGCGCTGCTCGAAGCGCACGCTCGTTCCTTGCGCGCGCGCCCGCTCGACGAGGCGCGCGGAGTCGTCGAACAGCATTTCCGATGAACTGGCGAAAACCAGAAGCGGCGGCAGGCCGCGGAGGTCGCCGAACAGCGGCGAGACGCGCGGGTCCTCAAGATCGAGCGTCCCGGCATAGCGCCGGCCGCCAGACCGGACAGTCTCCTCGCGGAACATGCAGTCGCTCTCGGCGTTCCTAGCGACCGAGGCGCCCGATGCCGTCAGATCCGTCCACGGCGAATAGAGCACGGCGCCCGCAGGCATGGGCGCCCCTTTCGCCGCCAGCGCCTGCATCGCAGCAAGCGCAAGGCCTCCCCCGGCCGAGTCGCCGCCGAAAACGATGTCGCCAGGCCTCATTCCCGATCTCAGAAGATATTCATAGGCGTTGACCGCGTCCTCGATCGGCGCAGGGCAGCGGCTTTCCGGCGCGAGTCGATAGCGCAGCGCGAAAACATTGACGCCTGCGGCGAGCGCCAGCCGGAAAGTCATCGTCCGGTAGACGCGCGGCGAGCCGAAGAGATAGCCGCCGCCATGAATATAGAAGAGAACGCCGCCACCGCCGGCATTCGGGCGCTGCCACTCGCCCACCGTCTTCGCCTCCTCGACGAGTTCGACATCGACGCCCTTGGGAATGAACGGCAGGCGCCGGTTCTCGAACCAGTAGCGCAGCTCGTCCGGCGCCATTTTGTGCAGATGCAGGCGCTTCATGGTCAGCCGCAGATAGCGATTGACGAGGCGGGCGGCGAGGCTTGGCGTCGCTTCAGCGGACATGACGGCGCAGGGTCTGATCGATGCGGCCGAAAATGGAATGGCCCTTGTCGTCGCGCATCTCGATCTCGACCCGATCGCCGAAGCGCATGAACGGCGTCGCCGGCTTGCCTCCGAGAATCGTCTCGACCACGCGCACCTCCGCGATGCAGGAGTAACCGGCGCCGCCATCCGCTATCGGCTTGCCGGGGCCGCCGTCGGGCCCCCGATTGGAGACAGTTCCTGAACCGACGATCGTTCCCGCGCCGAGCGGGCGGGTCTTCGCGGCATGCGCGATGAGCTGGCCGAAATCGAACGTCATGTCGATTCCGGCGTTCGCCCTGCCGAAGGGCGCGCCGTTGAGACTGACTTCGAGCGGCAAGTGGAGCTTTCCGTCCTTCCAGGCCGCGCCCAGCGCATCCGGCGTCACCGCGCAGGGCGCGAAAGCCGAAGACGGCTTCGACTGGAAGAAGCCAAACCCCTTGGCCAGCTCGTCCGGGATGAGCGCGCGCAAGGAAACGTCATTCGCCAGCATGACCAGGCGGATCAGCGCGCGCGCTTCTTCGGGAGATACGCCCATAGGGACGTCGCCGGTGATGACGGCGACCTCGGCCTCGAAATCGACGCCGAATTTCTCGTCCTCGGGCATGACGATGTCGTCGCGGGGCCCAAGCAGCGAGTCCGATCCGCCCTGATACATGAGAGGGTCTGTCCAGAAGCTCGCCGGCATCTCGGCCCCGCGCGCCTTCCTCACCAGCGCCACGTGGTTGACGTAGGCCGAACCGTCCGCCCACTGATAGGCCCGCGGCAGCGGCGCAGCGCAGTCGCGCTCGTGGAAGCGCTCGACCGGCGCCGCCCCCACTTCGAGACTCTGGGACAGCTCTCTGAGATGCGGCTCCGCCTCATCCCAGTCGTCGAGGGCCGCCTGAAGGGTCGGCGCAATCCGGCGCGCATCGGTGCAGCGCGTCAGATCGTTGGAGACGATGACCAGCCGCCCGTCGCGGCCGGATTTCAGGGAGGAGAGCTTCATGCGGTTCGCCCGTTTTCCGCACCAAGCATAAAGGAAGGCGCGAAGCGCTCGCAACCCGGCGCCCCACAGGCCTTGCGCCGGAGCGCCAGTCGCACTTTATTATATTGTGGCCCGCCGCAAGCCATTCACCTATCAATCGCTTCGCGACCTCGCGCTCGCGCTGAAGCTGCCGGGCGTGACGGAGGCCGTCTCGTGGGGCCAGCCATGCCTCAAGGCCCACGGCAAGCTCTGGTTCTTCTGGAGTCCCTCGGAGGACGCGCCGGTTTTCAAGGTCTCGTTCGAGGAACGCGACATGCTGGTCGAATCCGACCCTCAGACTTTCTTCTATACCGACCATTACCGGAGCCATGAGCTTGTGCTCGCGCACCCCGAGCGCCTCGACCCGGAATGGGCGCGCGCCAATCTCCTGCGGATCTGGCGCAAACAGGCGCCGAAAAGGCTTCTGAAGGCCTTCGACGCGAAACCCTGACCCCCTCACTCGAAAGGCGGCTCATCGCGCCACGGAAAGAAGTCCGGCATGTCCGCTGAGACTCTGTCGGAATAGACCGGCGGCCGCTTTTCAAGAAAGCTTGCGACGCCTTCGGCGGCATCGCGCGAGGCGCCGCGGGAGTGAATGGCGCGGCTGTCGAGGCGATGCGCTTCCATCGGATGCCCTTGCCCGAGGGCGCGCCACATCATCTGGCGCGTCATCGCCACCGACACGGGCGCCGCCTCCGCGATCTCGCGCGCAAGCGCGATCGCCGCCGGCATCAGGTCGTCCGGCGCGTGCACGGAGCGCACGAGCCCCCCTTCCCGCGCTTCCTCGGCAGAAAACACGCGCCCCGTCATCGACCATTCGAGCGCGCGCGAGATGCCGACGATCCGCGGCAGGAAGAAAGTCGAGGCAGCTTCCGGCACGATGCCGCGGCGCACGAATACGAAGCCGATCTTCGCCGTGTTGGAAGCGAGCCGGATGTCCATTGGAAGCGTCATGGTGATGCCGATGCCGACCGCCGGTCCATTGATGGCGGCAATCACGGGTTTGAGGCTCCGGTGGATCCGCAGCGCCAGCAGCCCGCCATGATCGCGATGGCCCGGCGCGTCGCTCTTCGGATAGCCCTTGTAGTTGAAAGCGTCCTTGCCCAATGCGAGGTCGGCCCCCGCGCAGAAGGCGCGGCCGGCGCCAGTCACGATGACCGCGCGGACCGAATCGTCCGCATCGGCCCGGTCGAAAGCGTCGCATAGTTCGCGCTGCATCTTGATCGTGAAGGCGTTGAGCCGGTCAGGCCTGTGGAGCGTAATCGTCAGGACGCCGGCGGCGGCTTCCGCCCTGATCGTCTCATAGTTCATCCTGGGCTCCTCATTCCTTCAATGCGTCAATGAACCCGCCGACCGACACGATAAGGGCAGCCTGGGCGCAAAGCTCTGTATGCGTATGATCGACGCCGCTCTTGACCTCGACTTCAAGCCGACCGCCAAAGTCGAAATCGGCGAAGGTTTCGAAGAAGTGCTCCGGACGCGTCAATTGCTCTTCGACGAAGCGGGTATAAATGATGAGGATGCGCACGCCCCGCGCCGTCAGCTTCTGAAGGTCGGCGCCGAATTCGGCGCGCGGGGGGTGCGGACGGCTTGAATCCCCTTCCGAACGGACCGGCGCCGTATCGCCTTTCGGGGCGGCCGCGCGCGCCAGCGCCGCCTTCCAGCGATTGACGTCGAGCGCCTTCATGGCCGTGCGCTCGAGCTTCGCGCGGCGGTTCGCGTAGGCGTAAGGGTCGACGAGAATGAGGCCCGCAATGCGCGGGTCGGCAAGCGCGGCGCGATAGCCGTTATCGGCGCCGGAACAAAGCCCGAAAAGCGTGAAGCGCGAAGCGCCCGACGCCGCGCCGAGGGCGTCGAGCGCGGCGCCGATATCGGCGTCCGTGCGCGCTTCATTGCCGCCTGCCGCCGGACGACTGTCGCCAAGACCGCTGAGATCGAACCGGATGCTGCCGACACCCTTCGCGGCCATGGCGCGCGCGACCTTGACGTTCAGCCGGTGCGGGCCGATCCGGTGGACGATGCCCGCATTGTAGAGGATGAGGCCTGGCGCCCGCACCTCCTTCGCCGTGGGAATCGTCAGCATGCCGCTGAGGCCGCGGCCATCGCCAAACTGGACAAGCTTTTCGCGATAGGTCACGACAGCGCGTCCTCGACGATCTGCTTCAGCATGCGCAGGGGCACGACGAAGGCGTTGAGCGCCTGGTCGGAATTCCACGACGCCTCGCCTGTATCCTCCCGCCACACTGTCTCGGTCCCGGCGGCCCGCAGGACATCCCCAAGCGCGGCATCGGTCGCCGCGCCCGCAGCGACGCAGGCCTTCCTCATCGGCCTCGCGGCGGCCCGCTTCAGATCGAGCGCCGCAAGCTCGTCGGCCAGGACCGGAGACAGGGCGAATCCGAGCGCCTCGCTGATCGGCTCGGCAGCCGCCGGCGCCGATCCGGTCTGGAGACGCACCGCCGCCTCATGGCCGGCGCGCAGCTCAGCCAGGTATTGAGCTCCAGAGACAACCGGATCCCAAAGCACGAGCACGGTGGGTTTTGGTTGCGCGCGCGCCGCCGCCATTAGCGCGGCGGAAGCGCCGAGGCGCAATCCGACAAAGACGCATTCGCGCGCGCCGCTCATGTCGAGAAGCTCGGCCTGCGCTTCAATGATGCTTTCTGCGAAACCCGAAAGACTCGCCTCGCGGCAATCGCCCGCCGAATCGCCTGTGCCGAAATAGTCGAAGCGCAGAACGTGTGCGCCCCGGGCCGCGAGTTCTTCAGCGAGCCGTCTGTAGATTCTGAATGCGCGCACCGCCTCTTCGCCAAAGGGATTGCACAGGAGCACGGCCCGCCCGCTTCGGCTCGCTGGCGCATGATAGACGCCGTAGAGCGGGCGCTTGCTGTCGCCGAACTGGATCGGAGTCGGCACGTCGATTTCTCCACGGCCGGCTTCCCGGCCTTGCGCGAACTCATCTATCCTGCGCCGTCCGTCGCATAAAGCCCGCCAGTGTCCGCATCCCGCGCCCGCCTGCGTCTCCTGTCGCCGCGTCCGATGGCGAGCCGTCGCCTCGTTCTCATTCCCTTTGCGGGCGCCGGCGCCGGGGCCTTTGCGGGCTGGGGCGCGCGTCTCGAGGCCTCAATCGAGGCCTTTGCTCTGCAATTGCCGGGGCGCGAGGACCTGAGCGCCGAGCCCCTTTTCACGAACTGGCGCGAGATGTTTGCAGACGCGCGCGCCGCCATCGCCGCGCTGCCGCCGGGGCCAATTGCGTTCTTCGGCCACAGCCTTGGCGCGCTCATCGCGCTCGAGCTTGCCCGTGCCTGCGCCGACCGGACATTGCATCTCTTTTGCGCGGCGCGGCCCTGGCCGGGCGCGCCGGCCCCTGACGCCCCTTTCGACATCGATCGCATGAGCGAAACCTATGGCGCGGCGCCGCCCTCCTTCGACAATCCGGAGATTCGGAATTACGCGCTGCCGATCCTCAAGGCCGATCTCGCCCTGCTCGGGAGCTACGCCTATCCAGGCGAGCCGCGCCTCACCTGCCCGCTCACCATCTTCGCCGGCGCAAGCGACCCGGTGACGCGCGCGGCGGACCTTGCCCTTTGGGCCCGCGAAACCACGGGACCGGCCGAGATCGTGACGCTTCCCGGCGGACACTATTTCCTGTCCCCCGAGCGTCAGCGGCTGGCGGCCGAAATCTCGGCGCGGCTCGAACGGGCGGCGCATTAACCTTGAGAATTCTCCCGACGCGCGAATGCGCCCCGCCGACCATCATTCTACGGACGAAAATTGACCCACTCGCGATTTTTCCCTTGATTATTCCGTAAACGCATCGTATAGTCATTCCTGAGGCGTCGATCCTTCGCAGGACGAAGGCGAGCATAGCCCTCAAGACATCCCGCCAATTCATCGGCTCGCAGCGCGGTTTCCGCGACGAAGGTCCGCCGTGGACTGCCGGATGGAGGCTCCGCCGCTTCGGCGCTTTGCGCCTCATCGTCCTGCGGGTCGCCGGCGCCTCGCGCCAGGTTCTGCCGAACCGGCGTCAGCTCTTTGAAATGGTGAAATGAGAACGCTTGTCCCGGCGTCATCGCTGTCAGGCGTTCCGAAGCGCCGCCGGCGTTCAGCCGGCGGGAGCGGCGAGCCGCGCACGCATCTCAGCCCTGCACAACGCTGGCGG
>CAYTVQ010000120.1:0-8240 GCA_964441615.1 uncultured Caulobacterales bacterium
GGCCTCGGTCGCCGCCGGCGGCGTCGCGGCGGTTCTCGGCGTGTTCGGCCTGCTGCCCTTCGTCGGACGCCTGACCAGCGTGGTCACCACCCTTGCCGGCGGCGTCATCGTCCTCGCCATGGGCTATTTTGCACTGACCATGATGGGCGCTGGAAAAGAATCGACCGAGGCGATCCAGTGGGGCACTTACCTCGCAGGCGGAGGCGGGCTATTGACGCTCATCTCCGGCCTTGCCGGCATGCGCGGGAAATAATCCCGGCTAGTTTCCTTCAAGGGAGGAAACGGAAAACGCGGGAGCTTGAGGCTTCCGCGTTTTTTGTTCGCGCCGCTTCCAAGGACCGGGTTCAGGGCCAGGCCGCGAGCGGCGGCAAGGACGACAGGATCGATTCGACATTCCCGCCGGTCTTGAGGCCGAAGGTCGTGCCGCGGTCGTAAAGGAGATTGTATTCGGCGTAGCGGCCGCGGCGGAAGAGCTGCTCGGCCCGGTCCTTCTCCGTCCAGGGCGTACTCAGTCGGCGGCGGACAATTCGAGGATAGATGTCGAGAAAGGCGAGGCCGACGTCCCGGGTGAAAGCGAAGTCCCTCTCCCAGTCGCCGCTGTCATGGCGGTCGTAGAAGACGCCGCCGACGCCGCGATGCTCGTTCCGGTGCGGCAGGAAGAAATACTCCTCGCACCACTTTTTGTAGCGCGGATAGTAATCCGGATCATGCGCGTCGCATGCGCCTTTCATGGCCGCGTGAAAGTCGATTGTGTCTTCATGCG
This sequence comes from uncultured Caulobacterales bacterium, assembly GCA_964441615.1. Classification (GTDB taxonomy): domain Bacteria; phylum Pseudomonadota; class Alphaproteobacteria; order Caulobacterales; family Parvularculaceae; genus Amphiplicatus. The sequence continues at coordinate 764 of CAYTVQ010000120.1, forward strand.
TCTCGGTCCGGTAGCGGTCCATCATCGGGTTGAGGTCGCCGCCGCCGCCGAACCAGCATTTCGTCGTGACGATCATGCGCGTGTTCATGTGCGCGGCCGGGACATGCGGATTGCGCGGATGGACGATCAGGGAAACGCCCGAGGCCCAGAAGCGCGCATCGTCCTCGGCGCCCGGAATCTGCTTTCGGAACTCGGGCGAGAATTCGCCATAAACCGTCGAAACATGGACGCCGGCCTTTTCAAAGACGCGTCCGCGCAGCAGCCCCATCCGTCCGCCGCCAAGATCGGCCGAACCGTCGCCGCGCTTCCAGTCCTTGCGCTCGAAGGCGCCGGCGTGGTCGCCATAGAGGGCGCCGCCCTCACGCTCGATATCCTCGAAGGCTGCGATGAGGCGCTCCTGCAGTTCGCCGAACCAGGCGGCGGCCCGCCGCTTGCGATCCTGAATGTCAGTCAGCATGCGACCTCCGTCGGCCATCCGGTCTGCCGCCGCGCTTCGGCGAGGGCCACGGCGCCCGCGACCGCCACGTTGAGCGAGCGCGCCAGAGGCGCCAGCGGAATGCGCAGGCGCGCATCGGCCGCCTCGTGCACCTCAAGGGGAACGCCGGCGCTTTCGCGTCCGAGGAGGATGACGTCATCCGGCATGAATGTGAATTTCCAAAGATCTGTGGCGCCCTTGGTCGTCATGAGCGCAAGGCGCGCCTTGTTTTTCCCCGACGGCGCGGCGGCGAGGCTGGCGCCGCGCAGACCAGACAGAAACGTCCTCCATCCATCATGAAAGACCGGCGGCGCGGCGAGGGCGTAATCCATGGCCACGCGGCGGATGTCGCGTTCGCCGCCCGAAAATCCGCACGGGCCGATGATGTCGATGGCGGCGCCGAAGCAGGCCGCGACGCGAATCGCGGCGCCCACATTCTGCGGCATGTCAGGTTGGTAGAGCGCGAGCCTCAAGGCGATTGATTCTCCACAGAAAAAACGACGGCGAGCCCCGAGTTTCGCGACGCTAGGCCGCACTCGGTTTGGTCCGTGACCTCTGCCATAAGGCGGGCCGCGAACCCCACCTTTTTAACAGCACTGACTTCTTCAAGGGACAACAGATGGGCGCGGACAGCGGCACGCACGTCAAGGGCGCGGCGACGGAAGAGCCTAGCCGGCGCGATTTCATTCACATCTTCGGCGCGACCATCGCCGGGGTCGCCGGCGTCGGGGCGCTGGTGCCCTTGATCGACCAGATGAACCCGGACGCGTCGGTGCGCGCCATGTCGACCAAGGAGGTCGATCTCGCCGCGGTCGAGCCAGGGCAGGCGATCAAGGTCATGTGGCAGGGCAAGCCCGTCTTCATCCGCCGCCGCACGGCCGAAGAAATCGCCGAAGCCGAAAAGGTCGCGCTTGGCGATCTCAAGGACGGCAAGGCCCGCAACGCCAACCTCCCTGACAGCGCCGCCGCCACCGACGACGATCGCGTGACCGGGGCCGACGGCAAGGCGCGTCCGGAATGGCTGATCCTCGTCGGCGTGTGCACGCATCTCGGCTGCATTCCGCTTGGAACGTCGCAGGGCGAAGTGCGCGGCGAGTATCAGGGCTGGTTCTGTCCCTGCCACGGCTCGCATTACGACCTGGCAGGACGCATCCGCAAAGGTCCGGCTCCGGAGAACCTTCCGGTGCCGCCCTACGCCTTCGTCTCGGATACGTCGATCAGGATCGGGTAGGAGAGAGCGATGTCTCATCAATCGACCTATGTCCCGGGTTCCGGTTTCGAGCGCTGGCTCGACAAGCGCCTGCCGATCGTGCGTCTCGCGGTGGACAGTTTCGGCGACTACCCGGTTCCGAAGAATCTCAATTACTGGTGGACCTTTGGCGGCATTCTCGCCGTCTTCCTTGTGATCCAGATCGTGACCGGCGTCGTCCTCGCGATGCACTACACGCCGGAAGCGAGCATGGCGTTTGCAAGCGTCGAGCACATCATGCGCGACGTGAATTATGGCTGGCTCCTGCGTTATGTGCACGCCAACGGCGCCTCCTTCTTCTTCCTCGCCGTCTACATTCACATGTTCCGCGGGCTCTTCTACGGGTCTTACAAGGAGCCGCGCGAAGTCGTCTGGATCCTCGGCGTCGTCATCTTCCTGCTGATGATGGCGACCGCGTTCATGGGCTATGTGCTGCCCTGGGGTCAGATGTCGTTCTGGGGCGCGACGGTCATCACCAACATTCTCGCGGCGATCCCGCTCGTCGGCGATTCAATCCAGCAATTGCTGTGGGGCGGCCCGGCCGTCGGCAATCCGACGCTGAACCGCTTCTACTCGCTCCATTATCTGCTGCCTTTCGCCATCTTCGGCGTCGTGGTCCTGCACGTCTGGGCTTTCCATATCCCGGGCAACAACAATCCGACCGGCGTTCCCGTGAAGGATGTGCAGAAGGACACGCTCCCCTTCACGCCCTATTATACAGTGAAGGACGGTTTCGCGATCGCAGTCTATCTCACCATCTTCGCGATCTTTGTCTTCTACATGCCGAACGCGCTCGGCCATCCTGACAACTATATCGAGGCGAACCCGCTCTCGACGCCCTCGCACATCGTGCCGGAATGGTACTTCCTGCCCTTCTATGCGATCCTGCGCGCCTTCAATTTCAACTTCATCCTCGACTCGAAGCTCCTCGGCGTCGTCGCCATGTTCGGATCGATCGGCGTGCTCTTCCTGCTGCCCTGGCTCGACACCTCGAAGGTCCGCTCCATGCGCTACCGGCCGACGGCGCAGCTCTGGTTCTTCCTGTTCGTCGCCTGCTGCATCGGCCTTGGCTATCTCGGCAGCCAGCCGGCGGAAGGCGTCTACGTCGTATGGGCGCAGATCCTCACGGCCTATTACTTCGCCTTCTTCCTCATCATCCTGCCGCTGCTCGGCGTGCTGGAGAAGCCGAAGCCCCTGCCGAAATCCATCAACGAAGCGGTGCTGAAGAAGAGCGGGGCCGCGCCCGCCCTGCAGCCGGCGGAATAGCGAAGGTCTTTCCCATGAAGAAACTTCTCCTCGCGCTTGCCGCCGTCATGCTCGCCGCGCCCGCAGCTCTCGCGGCCGGCGGCAAGGCAGAGCCTTACAAGACGGGCGACTGGTCTTTCAGCGGGCCCTTCGGGACCTATGACAAGGAGGCCGTTCAGCGCGGCTTTCAGGTCTACCGGCAGGTGTGCGCGGCCTGCCATTCCGTGAAGCTGCTCGCCATCCGCAATCTCGGCGACAAAGGCGGCCCCTACCACCTCGACCAGTGCCCCGAGGGCGTGCCGGAGGGAACGAAATGTTCGGACCCCAACGCTAACCCCTATGTGAAGGCGATTGCGGCGGAATATCAGGTGACGGACGGTCCCGATGATTCCGGCGACATGTTTCAGCGCCCCGGCATTCCGTCAGACCGGTTTCCGAAGCCGTTCGCGAACGAGCAGATGGCGCGCCTCGCCAATGGCGGGGCTCTCCCGCCCGATCTCTCGCTGATCGTCAAGGCGCGAAAGGACGGCGCCGACTACATCTACAGTCTGCTGACGGGGTACCAAGAGGCTCCGGCGACGGTGACCGTCGCGGCGGGGCAACATTACAATCCCTATTTCGCCGGCGACATGAGTCAGCTCCTCAAGGAGGAGTATCGCGACGAGGAAGGCCACCCCAAGAAGGGCGTCGAAGTTCCCCATGGCGGCGTTCTCGCCATGGCTCCGCCGCTCGTCGACGGCATTGTCGACTACGCCGACGAGGCGACGCCCGAGACCGTCGATCAATACGCCCATGACGTCGTGAATTTCCTCGCCTGGGCGTCAGAGCCGAAAATGGAACAGAGAAAGCGTCTCGGCTTCATGACCGTCGCCTATCTCCTCCTCCTCTCCGGCGTCCTCTACTGGTCCTACAAGACCCTGTGGGCGAAGGTCGATCACTAGCCTGCCTCGGGTGAGGGGAGACTGGCGCGGCTGGGCGTATCGGCCCGCCGCGCCGCGCCGGCTTTGTTCCCTTCCGCCGCGTTCCTCCCTATAGGTCGTCGCCATGCACGACATCAAAGACATCCGCGATAATCCGGACGCGTTCGACCACGGTTTGAAGCGCCGGCATCTGCCGGCGCTCGCACAGAAACTTATTGAAATCGACGCCGAGGCGCGGAAGCTGACGCAGGCCGCCAATGACCTGCAGGCGCGCCGCAACGCCGCCTCAAAGCTCATCGGCGCCGCCAAGGCCAGAAAGGACGAAGCCGAGGCTCAGCGCCTCATGGCCGAAGTCGAGGCGGTGAAGAAGGAGCTTCCTGATGTGGAAGCGCGGCAGACCGAGGCGCTGGCTCGTCTGGCGAACCAGCTCGCCGGCATCCCCAATATTCCGGCGCCCGACGTCCCGGACGGGAAGTCGGAGGCTGACAACCGGGAAGCGCGCAAATGGGGGGAGCCGCAACGGCTCAATTCGGCGAAGGAGCATTTCGATCTTGGCGAGGCGCTCGGCCAGATGGATTTCGAGACGGCGGCCGCCATGTCGGGCGCGCGCTTCGTGCTTCTCAAAGGCCAGCTCGCACGGCTCGAACGCGCGCTCGCCTGTTTCATGCTCGATCTGCACACGACTGAATTCGGCTATACCGAATGCGCGCCGCCGCTGATGGTGCGCGACGAAGCCGCCTTCGGCACCGGTCAGCTGCCGAAGTTCAAGGACGATCTCTTCACCGCCTCGGACATGACGAAGCGCCAGGAATTGCTGGCGAGCGGCCTTGTCCGGGCCGACGAGCACTATGCCTCGACCGAACCGGGACCCAATCGCGTCTTGCGCGCGGTCGAAGCGACGCTCGAGGCGGCGCAGACGCACGAGCAGTTCTGGCTCATTCCGACCGCGGAGGTCTCCCTCACCAACACCGTGCGCGAGAAGATCCTCGACGAGGAGAGCCTGCCGATCCGCCTCACGGCGTGGACGCCCTGCTTCCGGTCGGAAGCGGGCGCAGCCGGCAAGGATACGCGCGGCATGATCCGCATGCATCAGTTCTCCAAAGTCGAACTCGTTTCGATTACGGCGCCCGAGCAGTCGGACGCAGAGCATGAGCGCATGACGGCTTGCGCCGAGGAGGTCCTGAAGCGCCTCGAACTTCCGTTTCGCACCATGCTCCTTTGCGCCGGCGACATGGGTTTCTCAGCGCGCAAGACCTACGACATCGAGGTCTGGCTGCCCGGTCAGGGCCGCTATCGCGAAATCTCGTCCTGCTCCAACTGCGGCGACTTCCAGGCGCGGCGCATGAAGGCGCGCTATCGGCCGAAAGGCGAGAAGGGCGCGCGCTTCGTCCACACCCTCAACGGTTCCGGCCTTGCGGTCGGGAGAACGCTGGTTGCGGTTCTTGAAAACTATCAGCAGGCAGACGGTTCTGTCGCGATTCCCGCGGCGCTCCAGCCCTATATGGGCGGCGTGAAGACGATCACAGCGGCGCGGCGGCCATGAGGCCGATGGTTCCTCCGCCGCTGATTGGGCTTGCCGTCGCCGGCGCCATGTATGGCGTCGCGGTGAACGCTGATGTTCTCGCATTCGATTTTCCCGCGCGGCGGGCGCTCGCCCTCCTCGTCGGCATGGGCGGGCTGTGGATCGACGCCGTCTCGGTCGCGGCGTTCTTCCGGGCGAAGACGACGGTCAATCCGCTGGCGCCCGCGCGCGCCGAAAAGCTGGTTGTCGAAGGGCTCTACCGCTTTTCACGCAATCCGATGTATCTCGGCATGGCCCTGATCCTCGCGGGGGTCTTTCTCTGGTTTGGCGAAGGGGTGAACGCGGCGCTGCTTGGCCTGTTTGTCGTCGCGATCACCGAGTTGCAGATCAAGCCGGAAGAGAAGGCGCTCGAGGAGAAATTCGGCGACGACTACCGCGCCTACCGGAAGCGCGTCCGCCGCTGGATCTGATCAGATCAGCGGGTTGCGCACCTTGAGCGCCGGGAAGCGGGAGAAATCGCGATCCGCTGACAAGAGTTTGCTGACGCCGTGATCGAGGCAGATTGCGACGATGCGGGCGTCATGCATGGCCCCGCCGGAGATGCGGCCGGCGGAGATCAGCCGCTTCAAGGTCGCCCAGTGTTCGCGGGTCTCGCCGAGGAGCGTCAGGCCCGGCGATTCACGCCAAGCCTCAATGCTGTCGAGGGCGACGCTTGCGGGCGTCGGATCACGAAAAAAGCCCCTTGTGACCACCGCAAGAAACTCATGGACGCAGGGCCACGGTATGGCCCAGGCCGCGCCGGACTCCGCAATTTCGCAAACGAGCTCCTTGGCGCGGGCGTGCCAAGGCAGGTCGCTTCGGTGCGCGTAAACAAGGATGTTCGTATCAAGCGCGATCAACCGCGACCTTCGTAGATCGCATCGCGAATTTTTTCCCAGGAGGCGCCCTCAAATTCCGGGTTGAGGCCGCCCTCGCCGTAGGACACGTCGCGCAGTCTGAATTTCTTTTTCGCCGCCTTCTTTTCGGCCAGCACCTTGCGCAGCCCTTCGCTGGTCAGCGCCTTCAGGGTCGTGCCTTCACGCCGGGCGACCTCCTGCGCCTCGGCGAGAAGGGCGTCTGGTATGTCGATCGTCGTTTTCATATGGGTAGCAATATCGTGCTGTATTGCCGTATTGTCAAGCTGTCGGCGGCGCTGCTGAAATCCGCTCCCGATCGGGCCCGGCGAGGGTAAGAGGTCGCTGAGCCCGAAAGGAACGCCATGAAACTCACCCCCGAACACGAGCAGCTCCGAGACACGCTGAAGCGCTTCATCGACAGCGAGATCAATCCGTATGTGGATGAATGGGAGGAGAAGGAGATCTTCCCGGCCCATCAGGTGTTCAAGGGCCTTGGCGAACTCGGGCTCCTCGGCGTGACCAAGCCTGTCGAGTACGGCGGCATGGGGCTCGACTGGTCCTATGGCGCCGTCGTTGCGGAGACCTTGGGGCACATCAATTGCGGCGCCGTGCCGATGGCGATCGGCGTGCAGACCGACATGGCGACGCCGGCGCTGGCGCGCTTCGGGTCGCATGAAGTCAAGGAAGCCTTCCTCAAACCGTCGATCAGCGGCGATTACGTCGCCTGCCTCGGGGTCTCCGAAGTCGGCTCGGGCTCCGATGTCGCCTCGATCAAGACCACCGCCAGGAAGGATGGCGACGATTATGTCGTCAATGGCGGCAAGATGTGGACGACCAACGGCACGCAGGCGGACTGGATGTGCCTGCTCGCCAACACCTCCGAAGGCCAGGTCCATCGCAACAAGACGCTGATCTGCCTGCCGCTCAAAGAGAACGGCAAGCACCGCAAGGGCGTCACCATCGCAAGGAAGCTCAAAAAGCTCGGCATGCGGAGTTCAGATACCGCGCAGTTCTATTTCGAGGACGTGCGCGTGCCGCAGCGTTACCGCATCGGCGAGGAGGGCATGGGCTTCACCTATCAGATGCTGCAATTCCAGGAGGAGCGTCTGTGGGCGGCGCTTTCAGGGCTCACGGGCAAGGAGCGCATCATCAACGGCACCATCGACTATA
>CAYTVQ010000121.1:0-8088 GCA_964441615.1 uncultured Caulobacterales bacterium
TGCCGTCAGGCATCACGCCCTTGCCCTGCGTCGCGCGGATCGAGGTGCAAAGGTTTGACTTCTTCGAGAGGCAGGTTTTGCACTGCCGGCATTCGGGCGTGTAGAGCGGAATCACGTGATCTCCGGGCTTCAAAGTGGAGACGCCCGGACCCACCTCGCGTACGATGCCGGCGCCCTCATGCCCGAGGATCGAGGGAAACAGCCCTTCAGAGTCTTTCCCTGACAGCGTGTAATGGTCGGTGTGACAGACGCCTGTCGCCATGATCTCGACGAGAACTTCGCCCGCTTTCGGTCCGGCGAGGTCGAGTTCCACGATCTCCAGCGGCTTGTTCACGGCGAAAGCGACCGCGGCGCGAGTCTTCATGGCTCTCTCCCGAAAATCGGCACCCTTTTAGGCCCGCCGCGGATGGGCGCAAGCGGCCTCGCCAGTCGCAAATTGCGTGCGCCAGACCTATATTGGCGTTGTCGCTGTGGGGAGAGGATCGATGCAGAAAATCCATCTTGCTTTCGGCATATGCGCCCTGGTTCTGGCCGCTTGCTCGGAACGGCAATCTGCGCAGCCGCCCGGCCCGGCCGCCTCAGGAGAGGCGCCACAAGTCACGGCCTATCAGTGCGGCGCGCTGGCGGTGAAATTCGACCACGCGAACAGATCGTTGAGGGCGGGCGACGAAACGATTGCCCTCACTGAGGCGGTTTCGGCGTCCGGCGCGAAATATGTCGGCCCTGGCGACACGGTCTTCTGGTCGAAGGGCGACCGCGCGACGCTGTCGCTCAAGGGAGTGGATTATCCCGAATGCATCGAGAAAGGCGCGCAGGCCGACGCCTCGGGCGGCGAGATTTTTCGTGCGCGCGGCAATGAACCCGGCTGGCTCCTCGAACTCGGCTCGACGACTTACAAGTTTACCGGCGACTATGGCGACGTCATCGTCGGCGGCGCGACGCCGGAGCCCGAGCGCCTGTCCGACGGCCTTTTCTATGAAATTGCAGAGAACGCGATGTCCGTCCGCGTAACCGATGTTCTCTGCAACGACGACTCGACTGGAGCGCCGTTTCCCGCCCGAGTCACGGTCACGCTTGGAGACAAGACCTATCGCGGCTGCGGCGGCGAAACTGTGACGCTTCTGCTCGGCGATTGGCGCGTCACTCAGATCGCGGGGTCGGCGGTGACGCCGGGCTCACAGACCAGCATCGGCTTTGACGATCAGGGCCTTGTCTACGGCAATTCGAGCTGCAACCGCTATTCAGGCAAATACGCGCTGACCCCTGAGCGCCTTGCGCTCGGGCCGTTGGCCGTGACTGAAATGGCCTGCGCCGACACGGCGCTGATGGCGCAGGAACGCCGCTTCCTCGACCAGCTGCAGGCCGCCGACCGCTTCGACATCGGCGCCGACGGCTCGCTGCTGCTCTACGTAGGCGACCGGGAGGCGCTCAGGGCGTATCGGTGAGCGGCTGAAGCCCATTTGCGCGCGCATCGATCACATAGGCGCGAATCGCCTCTGCGGTTTGATCATCGAAGACGCCCTTCCAGCCGCGCATGCCGGCCGACGCCTTCGCGCCTTCTATGACGACTTCCTTCCAGAGCTCGGCGTCGCCGAGCAATGGCGACTGGCGCAGATTCGGGAGCGTGCCGTAGGAGATCGCATGATCGCCGTGGCAGACCGCGCAATGGCTGCCATAGGCCTGCATCCCCGCGGCGATGACCTCCGGCCCCGCGTCCGTCTGCGGCGCCGGAACGTGAACGGGCGTGAACGAAGGCAACTCTGGAAGCGTCGCCGTTCCGCCGAGCTTATAGGCCAGAACGCGGCCCACATTCGGCGCGCTGCCCGTCGGCAATAATCCGCCTACGAGCAATCCGTATGCGCCGCCCCAGCCGGCGGCGACCGCCACATACTGCTCGCCGTCGATTTCGAAGGTCACGGGCGCCGCCATGACCCCGGTCTGTGTCGGCTGCTTCCACAGAAGCGCGCCGCTCGCCGCATCATAGGCCGCGAAATGCGCGTCGGCCGTTCCCTGAAAGACGAGGCCGCCTGCGGTCGACAGGAGTCCGCCATTCCAGGGGCCCTGATACTCGACGCTCCAGCGCGGCTCCTGCTTCACCGGATCCCAGGCGATGAGGCGGCCCTTGATCATCGCGCGCACCGCCTTCTGCATCGCGACCTCCGTCGGAAGGGAGCCGAGCAGAAGATTAGCGCCCGTATTCCATGCGCCTGCCTTGTAAGCGAAGGGCTCCGTCTCGCCGTAAAGGAGCGGAACTTCCTGCGCCGGTATGTAGACGAGGCCGGTGTCGCGGCTAAGCGACATGGGCTGCCAGTTATGCGCGCCCAGCGGCCCCGGCAGCTGCAGAAACGGCGCAGTCAAATCGACCGACTTTCCGGGCCAGCGCGCCTGAGGCGTCTCGACAGGCCTCCCGGTTGCAGGATCGACATGCGTCGCCCAGTTCACAGGCACGAAATTCCTGGCCGAGATGAAGGAGCCGTTCGTGCGATCGATGACGTAGAAAAAGCCATTCTTCGGCGCCTGCATGATGACCTTGCGCAGCGCGCCGTCGATGACGAGATCGGCGAGGATGAGATGCTGGGTCGCCGTGTAGTCCCAGGTCTCGCCGGGCGTCGTCTGATAGTGCCAGACGTACTCGCCCGTGTCGGGCCTCAGCGCCACGATTGACGAGAGAAAGAGATTGTCGCCGCCGCCCGGACTGCGCGCGTTCTGGTTCCAGGGCGAGCCGTTGCCGACCCCGATATAGAGAAGATCGAGGTCGGGATCATAGGCCATCGAATCCCAGACGGTGCCGCCGCCGCCAACCTTCCACCATTCGCCGTTCCATGTTTTCGCCGCCTCCGCGAGAACCGGATTTTCGAACGGCTTCGAAGGGTCGCCCGGCACGGTATAGAAGCGCCACGCCAGTCTTCCCGTCTCCGCGTCATAGGCGCTGACATAGCCGCGCACGCCCATTTCTGCGCCGCCATTGCCGATGATGACCTTGCCGTTGATGATGCGCGGCGCGCCGGTAATCGAATAAGGCTTCGTCCGATCGACCGTCAGCGTTTCCCAGACTTTCGCGCCGGTTTTCGAATTGATCGCAATCAGGCGGCCGTCCAGCGTGCCGGTATAGACCTTGTCGCCCCAAATGGCGACGCCGCGATTGACCGCGTCGCAGCAGAGGTCGGCGCCGACAGACCGGTCCGTCTGCGGATCGAACGTCCATTTCAGCGCGCCGGTCCTGGCGTCCAGCGCATGCACGACATTCCACGTGCCGGTGACGTACATAACCCCCTCACGCACGATCGGCGTCGCTTCAATTCCCCGGCTGACGCCAAGATCAAACGACCAGGCGAGGCCAAGGTTCTTCACAGTGTCCGTGTTGATCGCGGCCAGCGGCGAATAGCGCTCTTCAGAATAGGTGCGGCCGTGGCTGAGCCATTCGCCCGGATTCTTGTCGGCCTCGATGATGGCGCTGGCGCCCACGCCGCCCGCAGATTGCGCCGCCTCCGCGCCGGCCTGCGGCGCCTTCACCGGCCGTTCCTTCCTGTTGCATGAGCCCAGCGCCAGCAGCGCGCAGCCGACCAAAAGCCCAGCAAACAGCCTCATGATTCGCCCCTGTCGAACGCCGCGGCGATTTTCGTCATCTGGCCGCTGGCGCGCAACCGTGACTGGCGCCTCGGGCGCAGCAGGCCGTGACGAAGTCTCGCTGCGCCGCCAAGGCTTGGCTGGCGCGGCGGACCTCGCCACAATCGGGCTTATGCCGGCCCCGACTGCCCCCGCAACGACCAGCATCGACGACGCACTTGCGCACGGCGCGACCCTGCTCGATCGCGATCCTGGCCTGGCCGAGGAACAGGCGCTGGAAATTCTCAAAGTCGCGCCGGGCCACCCACAGGCCCGGCTGCTCGAGGCCCAGGCCAAGAGACGTCTTGGGGCCATTTCGGAAGCGGCGGAAATTCTCCGCAAGGTCGCGCTTGAGCAGCCGCGCGCTTCGGCCGTGTTTGTCGAGCTCGCGCTGGTCGAGGCCGCCGGCGGCATGCGCCCGGCGGCTTTCGAAGCCATGGAGCGGGCGCTGTCGCTGAAGCCCGATCTCGTCAATGTCTGGCGCGCCCTCGGCGACGCGTTCTCTCTCGCCGAAGACGCGGATGGCGCCGCCGAGGCCCATGCGCGCCATGTCCGCGCCGAAGCAAAGGACCCACGGCTCGTCGAGGCGGCGACCGCGCTGGCGAGGAACGACGTTCCCGTGGCCGAGCGCCTGCTCAAGGATTATCTCAAATCCGCGCCAACCGATGTGGCGGCGATCCGCATGCTGGCCGATGTCGCGGCGCGGCTGGCCCGCTTTGAGGACTCAACGACGCTCCTTGCGCGCGCCCTTGAACTGGCGCCGGGGTTTGACGCAGCCCGCTTCAACCTCGCCTCGGTGCATCTGCGGCGCAACCGGCCGGGCGCGGCGCTGGCCGAGACCGATCGCCTCCTCGCCAATGAGCCCGGTAATCCAGGCTTTCTGAGCCTGAAGGCGGCGGCGCTGGGGCGCATTGGCGATTACGCCGGCGCCATGTCCTGCTACGAGCAGGTGCTTTCCAGGATTTCAGGCCAGCCGAAAATCTGGATGAGCTACGGACACGTCCTCAAGACTGTCGGCCGGCAGGAGGAGGCGATCGCCGCTTACCGCCGCGCCCTCGCGCTCACTGAAACGCTGGGCGAAGCGTGGTGGAGCCTTGCAAACCTCAAGACGTTCCGATTCGCCGCCGCAGATCTGGCGGCGATGGAGCGCGCGCTTGGCCGGTCAGAGCTTAAGGCCGAAGACCGCTTTCATCTGCACTTTTCGCTCGGCAAGGCGCTTGAAGACGATGGCCGCTACGCCGAGTCATTCGCCCATTACGCGGAAGGAAACCGTCTGCGGCGCGCCGTACTTCCCTATGACCCGGTAGAGAACCGCGCCGCCATGCGCCGCGCCAAGGCCGTCTATACGGAGGCTTACTTTGCGGCGCGCCGGGGACAGGGCTGCGCGTCGCCCGATCCGATCTTCATCGTAGGCCTGCCGCGCGCAGGCTCGACCCTGATCGAGCAGATCCTTTCCAGTCACAGCGAGGTTGAGGGAACGATGGAGCTTCCCGACATCATCGCTCTTGCGCGCGAACTCGGGTTCAGAAAAGGCAAGGGCGCCGCCGCTCCCTACCCGGCAAGCGTGGCCGCGCTCACCGCCGCCGAACTGACGCGGCTCGGCGAAGAGTATCTGAAGCGCACGCGCATTCAGCGGAAGACCGCCAAGCCTTTTTTCGTTGACAAGATGCCGAACAATTTCGCGCATGCGGGCTTCATCATGTCGATCCTGCCTAACGCCAAGATCATCGATGCGCGGCGCCATCCACTCGGCTGCTGCTTCTCCAACTTCAAACAGCATTTCGCCCGAGGCCAGAGCTTCACCTATGATCTCGCCGAGATCGGCGGCTATTACCGGGACTATATCGAGCTGATGGAACATTTCGACGCCATCCTGCCCGGCCGCATCCATCGGGTGTTCTACGAACGAATGGTCGCCGACGCCGAAAGCGAAATTCGCCGGTTGCTCGCCTATTGCGGCCTCCCTTTCGAAGAGAAATGCCTTCGGTTCTATGAGACCGACCGGGCGGTTCGGACTGCCAGCTCGGAACAGGTCAGACGACCCATATTCTCGGAAGGGGTCGACCAGTGGCGCAATTACGCCACATGGCTTGAGCCATTGCGGGAAGCGCTGGGAGACGCGCTCGACAACTATCCCGAAACAAGGTCAGCTTAACCCTTCAATCGACCAGGCGGCCCGGCGCCGGATCGGACCCGCTTGTCTTGGAGGCGATGATGAACCGGAAGCTTGCTCGGAATTCCTCGAAACTCGCGATTCTCCTTTCCACCACGGTTTTGGCAGGGCCGGCTCTGGCCCAGGATGACGAGATCATCGTCACAGCCCAGAAGCGCGCGGAAAACCTTCAGGACGTTCCAATCTCCATTCAGGCGGTCGGCGAAAAAAAGCTTGACGACCTGCAGGTCTCGGAGTTCGTCGATTACGCGCGCTATCTGCCAAGCGTCGCCTACCAGACTGCAGGCCCCGGCTTCGCCACCATCTATTTCCGCGGCGTCGCCAGCGGAGAGAACTCCAACCATTCCGCCTCGCTCCCCAGCGTCGGCATCTATCTCGACGAACAGCCGATCACGACGATCACCGGCGCGCTCGACATTCACATGTACGATGTCAAGCAGGTCGAGGCCTATGCGGGACCTCAAGGAACCCTCTACGGCGCAAGCTCGCAGGCCGGGACGATCAAGATCGTCGCCAACAAGCCGAGCACGGAAGGTTTTGAGGCCGGTTATGGCGTCGAGGTCAACCGCTTCGCGCCAGACAATTCAAAGGGCGGAACCGGCGGCGTCCTTGAAGGCTTCGTCAATGTCCCGCTATCGGACAATGCGGCGGTGAGGATCGTCGGCTGGGCCCGGCGCGACGGCGGCTATATCGACAACGAGCTGGGTTCCATCACCTATCCGTCCTCAGGGATAACGGACGACAACGCCGATCTCGCAAAGGACGACTACAACGACGTCGTGACCTATGGCGGCCGCGCCGCCCTGAAGATCGACCTGAACGAAAACTGGTCGATCACGCCCGGCGTCATGGGGCAGGTTCAGAAGGCGGACGGTTTTTTCGGTTTCGACCCGAAAGCCGGCGACCTCAACGTATCGCACTTCAATCCCGAGAGATCCGACGACTCGTGGGTCCAAGCCTCGCTCACGATTGAAGGCAAGCTCGGCATCTTCGACGCCATCTATGCGGGGGCCTATCTCGACCGCAATGTCGATACCGAGTCCGATTATTCAGACTACGCCTATTTCTATGACGCGATCTCGGGTTACGGGGTCTTCTTCTACGACAACGCCTTCAACCTCATCAATCCGTCGCAGTTCATCCAAGGCTTCGACCGCTACACCAAGCAGAGCCACGAATTCCGCATCACCTCGCCGTCGGAAAACCGGCTGCGCTTCATCGGCGGCCTCTTCTATCAGCGCCAGACGCACAACATCGAACAGAACTACATCATCAAGGACCTGAACGACGGCATCGCGATCTCGACCAAGCCTGACAATATCTGGCTCACCAAGCAATTGCGCATCGACCGCGACTATGCCGTGTTCGGGGAACTCGCCTACGACATCACCGACCGGCTGACAGCGACCGGCGGCGTGCGAGTGTTCCACTACAACAACACGCTTGAAGGCTTTTTCGGCTTCGGCGCCGGGTTCTCAGGATCGACCGGCGAGGCGGCGTGCTTCTCGCCCGATGCGATCGCCGGCGCGCCCTGCACCAATCTCGACAAGGGCACCAAGGACACGGATTTCATCCACAAGCTGAATCTCTCCTACGACATCGCGGACAATGCGCTCATCTACGCGACCTGGTCGCGCGGCTTCCGGCCCGGCGGCATCAACCGGCGCGGGACGCTCCCGCCCTATCTCCCGGACTATCTCGACAACTATGAGATCGGCTGGAAGACAACCTTCGCCGACGGCATGGTCCGCCTCAACGGCGCCGCCTACCTCCAGCAGTGGACGGACATCCAGTTCTCCTTCCTCGGCGCCAACGGCCTCACCGAGATCAGGAACGCCGGCGACGCCAACATCTGGGGCGCAGAGGTCGATCTGACGCTGAAGCCGACCGACAGTTTCACGCTCTCGGTCGCCGGCGCCTATAACGAGGCGCACCTGACGAAGGACTATTGCCGGATCGCCAACCCGTCCTTTGACTGCACCTTCCAGCCTCCGGGAACGCCGCCGCCAACCAACGCGACTCTGGCCCCGGACGGAACGCGCCTGCCCATCACCCCGAAGCTCAAGGCGAATGTGATCGCGCGTTATGACTTCTCCGTCGGCTCGCTCGACGCGCACCTTCAGGGCGCCCTCGTCGCCCAGACGGACGCCAAGTCCGACCTGCGCATCGTCAACCGCACCATCCTCGGCGATCAGCCAGGCTACGCCTCGGTCGATCTGTCGGCGGGCGTGGGCAAGGACAACTGGTCGTTCGAAATCTACGCCGACAACCTGTTCGACAAGCGCGGCGACATTTTCCGCTTCACCCAG